>NZ_DAIRTR010000014.1:0-35001 GCF_036803785.1 Pelomicrobium sp.
GTGGCAGAGGACATTAGCGAGCGCAAGGCTTCCCAGGCAGCGGTGGAGCGGCTCGCCTTCTACGATCCGGTCACGGCGTTGCCCAACCGCAGCTTGTTCTCCGATCGGATCGCTCAGGCGGTGACCGCTGCCCGGCGCAGCGGAGAGCGGGTGGCGATCCTGTTCATGGACCTAGACCGCTTCAAGGAAATCAACGACTCTCTGGGTCACGAGGCGGGGGACCAGTTGCTGCGGCAGGTGGGAGAGCGACTGCGCGCCTGCGTGCGCCCGAGCGATACGGTAGCCCGCCTGGGCGGTGACGAGTTCGGGCTGCTGCTCACCCAACTGGGAGCGTCCCGGGATGCCGCCGTGGTGGCAGAGAAGATCCTGCAGGCGTTCACCCAGCCATTTCGCATTCATGCCCAGGAAGTGTTCTCCACCCCCAGTATCGGTATCGCCGTGTTCCCCGCCGATGGGACGAGCTGCGAGACTCTGCTCAAGAACGCCGATGCCGCCATGTACCAGGCGAAGGAAGGGCGCAACATGTACCGCTTCTTCACCCCCGAGCTCAACGCCATGGCGGTGCGGCGGCTGGAGCTGGAAGGGGCCATCCGACGGGGGCTCGAGCGAGGAGAATTTGAGGTCCACTATCAGCCCCAGGTGGAGCTGGAGACGGGACGGGTCGTGGGCGTCGAGGCCCTCGCCCGCTGGCGGCATCCCCAGCGGGGACTGGTGCCCCCGGCCGAGTTCATCCCCCTGGCTGAGGAGACCGGCCTCATCGTGGCGTTGGGGGAATTCCTGCTGGCTCAGGCCTGTCGGGACGCCTGCCGGTGGAGCGAGCGCCATCCCCAGGCGCCGCGGGTGGCGGTCAACGTCTCGGCCCGCCAGTTCTGCCACGGGGACATTCTGCGCGCAGTGGGCTCAGCCCTCGGTGCGAGCGGACTGGATCCTTCCCAGCTCGAGCTGGAACTTACCGAAAGCGTGCTGATGAAGGACGCGGAAAGGACGGTGGTGAGCTTAAGGGAGCTCAAGGCGCTGGGAGTAGGTCTTTCCATCGACGATTTTGGCACCGGGTATTCCTCCTTGAGCTATCTCAAGCGCTTCTCCATCGACGCCTTGAAGATCGACCGCTCGTTCGTGCGCGACATCGCCGTCGACCCCGACGACGCGGCCATCGTGACCGCCATCATCGCCATGGCCCGGCGCTTGCGGTTGCGGGTGATCGCCGAAGGGGTGGAGGATGAGGGGCAGAGGCGCTTCCTGCTGGAAAACGGGTGCAGACACGGTCAGGGCTTTCTCTACGCCCGGCCGATGCCCTTGGAGGAGCTGCTGCAATACCTAGACCGGCACTCTCCGGAAGGCCGCTCCCACTGACCCGGCGCCCGGGGTCAATGGCCCCGGCTGTGCTTTTTCAGGAAGGCGAGGATAGTCTCCAGGTCCAGCTCCACCGCGTTCTTGGGGCTGGAGGGCCCCCCCTCGATGGTGCCATGCCAGGCGAGGTAGCCGCGCATTCGCTCCACTACTGCAGGCCATTCCTTGGCCGTGTGCCGCCGGGGGTCGGGCGTGGCGTGGCACTGGGAGCAGGCCAGCTCGAATGCCTGTCCCTCGGGAGTGGCAAGGTCGGGATAGCGGCGGGGATCGATCGCTTCCTGTCCGTGTTTCTGGAGGTAGGCCACCAGGGTTTTCTTTTCCGCCGCTGTGGGCGCCTCGACCTCCGCCATGAGGTCTTTCATCAGCGGACCCAGATTGCCTTTGCCTTCCATGCGCCACACCATGCGGTCCACGACGGCGGGCCAGTGGGCGGCCGTGTGCATGGCGGGATTCGGCAGATGGTGGCACTGGACGCAATAGCGCTGGAGGAGCCGGGCCCCTTCCGACCGGGGCTCGGGGAGCCGCGCCGGATCGGGTCCGGGCGGCAGGATGCGGCGTAGCAGGTTACCGTGAACCGTCTGATCCCAGCGCTTAGCGTACCGGGCCTCCAGGGGACTCACCGGGGTTGCTTGGGCTTTGGACGGAGGAAGCTCCCCCGCCATGGGCCCTGCATCGGTCAATGCGGCCGCAACGAGGGCAGCAAAGATTCGGGCAATGCGCACGGCGCACATCCTGAAGGATTTTTCCGCCCGTCAAATTACCACAACCGTCTCGGCTTCGGACAGTCCAGCACCGCCGGGCTCTGGGCCCGCAGGCTCAAGCCGAGCAGCAACCCTACCCCCGTCCACAGCAGGTAGGCCATGGACGGCTGCAGGAGAATGGGATTGAAGGTAAAGGTGATCCCGCCGGCCAGGCTGAGGAGGGCCAGGGTGTGGGCCTCGGGGGCCCAGGGGTGAGCAAGGGCCGCCGGGCGCAGCAGGCTCGTATAGGCGATGCGGGCCACCCGGGCGAGCCCCCAGGCCGCAAGCCCCAGGCCCAGCAGGCCGCCGTGGGCCATCAGGTCGAGCAGGTCGCTGTGGGTCGGTAGCATGTTGTCCGCAATGCCGATGGCATAGAGGGTAAATTTCTCCACCGCCTCGGCGGTGAACAGGCTACCCCACAAGGGCGAGGCTTTGAACTGTTCTAAGGCTGTGCCATAGGTATGCAGGCGGTATTCCACGTTGCCGGTGGGCAGCGCCAGCGAACCCCTGGCCACCAGGATGGCAAGCCCTGCAGCGGCCGCGGTCCCAAGGAGCAGGAATCCGTAGACCAGCGCCAACCGGTGCAGCAGCGGCTTCGAGCGTAGCCGGGGCAAGGCTACGATGGCGGCGAGGTAGGCCACTGTGATCATCCCGATCAGATAGGATGTGTACTTCTGGGAGAACCCGGCCATGGAAAGAAAGAAGGCGAAGGCCGGCCAGCGCTTGAGGGGTCGTATCCCCGTATCGGCGAAAAACCAGGCGGCCATCGGGATGACCAGGAAGATCTGCTCGTGGTAGACCTGGCGTACGCCGAAGTTGGCGATCAGGTAGCAGCCCATCACCGTAGCCGCCACCAGGACGATGCGCAAATAGCCACGCACGAGGGCTGCGGGCGCATCCGATTCGAGCACCATGGCCGCGGCGGCCACGGTCAACGCCATGTAGAGCCCTACGTTGAGAAACGTGCTGCGAATGTCGCCGAGCAACCGTGCAGAGAGGCTTCCGGCGACGATGATGGCGGCGAGGACCAGTAAGGGCCAGGCTGCCTCTGCGGCTCGCACCGGGCGTCGCGCCGCGGGCAGGGGATCAAACAGACGGCGTCCCGCCAGGGTGAGGCCGATCGCCGGCAGCGTGATCAGGAGGGCTAGATGCTTGATGGCCGGATAGGTGGCCAAGCCCCACGCCAGGGGGTCCACGGTGACCGCGGCGGCGATGGCGACCCCCAGGAGAAAGCCGTATTCCGACCAGAGCAGGCCAGAGCGCGTACCCGCTTGCACGGGGAAGCGGCATGGAGCGATGTGAGAGCCCATGTCAGACGCTCAGGATCCGAAAGCCTTGCTCGGCGCAAGGGGCGCCGCTCGTTCCACATCACGCCCCAACGGAGGCGGATCCGGGTCGAGGATGCGGTTTGCACCCACCACCGTGACATAGGGGGGCACGTCCCGGGTGACTACCGCATTAGCGCCTACCGTCGCGCCCCGGCCGATCCGCACCCCACCGAGGATCCTGGCGCCGGCGCCGATATAGACGTCGTCCTCGATCACCGGTGCTGCGTTCTCGTCCAGGTTTTTGCCGCCGATGGTGACCTGCTGCATGATGGTTACCCGCTTGCCGATCACCGCCTTGGAATGGATTACGATCCCGTAAGGATGGGGCATGTGTATGGGGGAGTCGATTCGGCAGTAGATGTCGCTGTTGAAAACAACTCGCAATAGCTTGCTCAGCACGGGCACTTTGTGCCGGCAGAAGAACAGGAGCAGGCGGGTCGTGACGGGGTTGCGGAAGAGCTGCACCGTGGCATGGCGGCGCTCCACGCGGCGCTCCAGGACATCCAGCACTGCCGCCTCTGCGTCGGCCACCACGGTCGGGAGGGCCTGCGCCGCATCGATCACAATGGCATTGGCAAGCCGCGCTGTCAATTCTATGTAGGCTCGGCGCTGACGCGCGGATTCTGCGGCGGGAACCTCCGCTTTACGGGCCTGTGCCACCTCGGCTGGGACATCCAGCAGCACCCACAGGTCGGGGCGCGGGACCAGCCTCGCCAACCACCGGGCTAGCGTCAGGCGACCGCCGTGGCGGTAACGCCCTGGATCCACCAGCAGATCGTGATAATAGCGGTCGAACACCACCAGGGTGGAGCGGGTGATGAGGGAGCGTACCACCAGGGCATAGCCTACCAGATGGTCGAGGGCCAGATAGAGCAGCTTGGCTGCCGACCCGAGGGTTCCTCGCGGGGGAGAAGCATGGGGTGTGGTGACCCGGGCGAAGGTAGTGTTGCCGCTCCCCAGGGCCCGGGGGCGCAGGTGGAAGCGGTAGGTTTTTCGGAACGCCGGTGCCAGATCGGCCAGCACCTGCTCGATCACGCTGCTCTTGCCACTGCCATCGGGGCCGAGAAAGACCACCAGGGCCCCGGTGGGCTGGAGCACCCGGACGACTTTGCGGTGCAGCTCTCCCAGCATGCTGGCGAAGGAACGGGGCACCGCCCGGTGCAGCGCGCGGCGCAAGGCGGGCAGGTCGCCTCGCACGGCTGACCAGTCGTTGCTTTCTGCGGCGCAGGCGAGGCGCTGGGCATTCCCTCCCGTCAGCCAGAACCGCTCGAGTAGCACTCGTGCCCGATCCGGGTCCTGCCGCCAGCGCTCCGACAGATACTCCCCGTGGTGGTCCTCCAGGTTCCCTTTGTCGATCTTTTTCAGCAGGTAGTAGATGAACTGCACGGCGGGGGACGGCACATAGAAGCCCTTGGGCTCGCCGGCGCCGTCCAGCTCGAGCCGGCGGCCCGCCAGGATCTCGTCGGCTGCCAGCAGGCGTCGGCCGGCCCGATAGTAGTCGCTGCACACGTCCAGGGCGAGGTAGCACGGTTTGCCTGCGGTGTCGGTCCACACCAGGACGAAGTAGATGGCGGTCTGCTCGTGCTGGATCCATTGCACGAGGCGCACGTCCTGCTCCCGGCAGAAGCGGGCGAGCAAGCGGGGGATTTTTTGGAAGGCCTCCTGGGATACGACGAGGTCGAGGTCGCTTTCGATCGCCTCGAGATAGCCGCGGCTGTCTCCCACCACGCAATAGGGAATTTCGGCCTGCTCCAGGGCATCGCACAGGGCCAGGGCGAGATAGGCGCGGTCGTCCATGGTCAGGCAAGTAGGCGAGCGTAGCGGGCCAGGGCGTCGGCAGCGATCGCCTTCCACTGGAACCTAGCTAGGGCGTAACGACGGCCGCTGAGCCCCATGTCTTTCCATTCGGCGCGGCGCTTTGCCAGTGTGCGCAGCCCGGCCTTGATCCCGGCCACCGTCGGCGGCACGGCGAGACCGCAGCCTGCGGTCCGCACGTGGCTGGCGATTCCGGCGCCCTCGGACACCAGCAATACGCGGGCAGCCAGCATGGCCTCCAGGGCCGCCAGGCCAAAGCCTTCGAACCGGGACGGCAGGCAGAAGACGTCGTGGGCGGCAATGAGCTCGGGTGCGGGCCGGCGGTAATCCGGCTCCCGGAAAGAGACCCGGTCGGCGATGGCCAGGGCCTGGGCCTGGCGGGTGAGTGTCGGCCGGTCTCCCCAATCCGGTCCCTGAAGGGTGAGCCGAAGATCGAGCTCGGGGACGAGCTGGGCCACGGCGGCGAGGAGCAGGTCTAGGCCCTTGTGGTAGGCGTCGAGCCGCCCGAGAAACACGAGCGCCATGGGTTGTGCCTCCCTGCCGCGCCATTGCAAAGACGAGCAGGGCGGCACCGCCGCCGGATCGATCCCGTTCGGCGCTTCGATCACGGGCACTTCCAGCCCGAGCCGGCGCAAGCACTCGGCATGGCGCCCGTCCAGGACCTGGATAGCGGCGGCGTGCTTAAGCAGACGGCGCTCGAAGAGAAACCAATAGGGCCATTTGAGGTGCCGGTTCCTGCGGAAGACTGATCGCTCGTAGGGATCGTGGGGTACCGCCACGTAGGGGATGCCCCGGGCGCGCAACAACCGCCCCATGGCGTAAGCCGCCGGATGGAACATGCCGTTGACGAGGCATACGCTGCGCGATGGCGTGAGCCTCTCGCCCACGTAACGCTTGAGCTCCGGGGCCAGGCGGAAGCTACGGTAGGGTGCGAGGTTGGGGAAACATTCGATGGCGTAACCTGCTTCGCTCCAGGTGGAGCGTCGCTGGGGACCCTCGCACAGAACCGTGACCGCCGCGCCATTGGCGGCCAGCCCGGAGGCGAGGCCGTGGACGGCAATGGCCGTGCCACCGAGAAGCGGCGAGCCAGCGGCGGGGAAGTGCTTAAGGTACAGTGCCACGTTCATGGCCGGCTGTCGCGGGTCTGGAGATGAATTCATGGGCCAGGGCGAGAAGGTGGCGCCGCACCTCTTCCCGACCGGCCCAAGCGGCCGAGCGGCGCATCGCTTCCCGCTGTGCGGAGAGCACTTGCTCCCACCGGGACGGAGCGGTGAGAGGGGCGAGCCGCAGTGCGTGCTCCAATTCGGGACTGAATTCTTGCAGGCCCAAGGTTTCGAAATGGCACCGGAGCTTGGGCGCCGCGGAGAGGCCGATCACCGGAAGGCCTTCGGCCAACCCCAGGATGGCGGCATGGAGCCGGGAGGCGATGACCCAGTCGCTTTTCCGAAGCAGGTCGAGCAACTGCTCCAGGTGCTCTGGAAAGCAGAGCTCCACCCGCGGTCCCGCGATGCGGGCGAACACCCGCTGGGCCGCAACCACGTCCTGCGCAACGCCTGTGGTGAAGATGCGCACCCAGGGCGCGTCCTGGTTCAGGGCGTTGCGGGTTATGGTGCCCACCAGGGCCACCAAGGCGTCCTCTAGTCGCTGCTGAGCCCTGTCCCAAGGGGCGGGAAGTCGGCTCACGTTTACCGCAATGGTGAAATCCTCGGTGGGCTGGCGCGGAGGGCCTTGGAGGTGGCGAGCCGCGAGGCAGAAGTCGCCGAAGACCGGCACGGGCCGTTCCAGGACAGCGCTGAGCCGCTGGGCGGTGGTATGATCCCGGGCGGCCACCACGGTGCAGGCGGCGAGAAAGCGGCGAATGCGCGTCTCGCCTGCTCGCGACCAGGGACCTTCGGCGCTGCAGCCCAGACAGAAGAGGGGTTTATTCAGCCATGCCGCGCCCTGGGCGAGGGCGGCCAGGGATTGGGGAAAGTGCAGGTTCGCGTCCGTGAGGAGGCCCCCTCCTCCCACAGAGATCGCCTGGATGCGCCTGAGACCCGGCAGGAGCCGCAGTAGCCGGTACTGCTGTCGTAACCCACGAACGAGCCGCTTGGCCCCCGGCGCGAGCCCGGGCGGCAGGCGGTAGGAGACGTGTGCCGGCGCAGTGCCGCCTCCCGAGGCGGCCAGCTCCACCGTGGGTTTCAAGGCTCCCAGGCCGTAGGCGTCCACCCGCCAGCCGCATTCCTCGAAGAACTGTACCAAGGCCCGGTAGATCGCCCGATCCCCCAGGTTGGCGGTGTTCCATTCGCCGAAGGCCGCTACTCCTGGCCTGTCGGGAGTTTCTTCGCGCCTTTTCCGCGCAACGGTTGGCGTCGATGACCCGTGCATGTGCGATATCCCCGCACCCTGGATCAACCGATTCCCCATGAATTCAATCCTTGGCTCGCGGTGTCGACGGGGCCTCTGGGGCGGCGGCGAAGCCTCGCTTCATGAGCCGCCCGTAGGCAAGCCCCGTGGCCGCCAGCAGGGCTGTGTTGATCACGATGCTGGACAAGGGAACGCCTAGCACGCCCAGCAGGCCAACGAAGGCGACCCCCGAGGTGGCCAGCAGAACCACCGGGATGAGATGGATGTAGAAGATGGATTTCGTTCCCTTGAGGGCCAGCAGGCCGATATCGAAGGGAAACTTGGAGAAAGTGATGCACTGGGCCACCGTGGACAGGGCGAGCAGCAGAGCCATTTCGCTGTTGGCATAGCGGGTCCCATAAGCGAGCTCCAGGACGGGGCCCGGGAAACCTACCAGCACTAGGGCGAACGGGACGAAGGCCACTGTGAGCAACACGAGAGCGCGGCGTACCCAGCGGGAAAGCCCCACCCGTCCACCTCGCTGATAGGCCAGGCTGCCCCGGGAAGGCAGATAGCTGTAGGCAGCCTGCCGCAGGGGGTTCATCACATTGACGAGGTGGGTGGCGGCGCGATAGAGGCCCACCTGCTCTGCCCCCAGCATGATTGCGACCAGCCAGGCGTGGCCCTGGCTGCCTAGCCACACCATAAGGTTCTGCCCCGCAAGCCAGCGGCCGAACTCCCACACTTGCGCCCAGATCCGCTTGAGGGACTCGCTCGTTCCGGCGTCGAAGCGGACGTGGTCGCGGAGCTGCGCCACACCGAGGGCCACGCCGGCGAGGGAGGAGGCGCCCAAGATCAGGAGCGCGGCTTGCGCCGAACCTCGCCATGGCCCGGGCCGGGTGAGAGCCCAGGCTCCCAGCAGCTGCAAACCGTAGGAGATCAGGTCGTTGAACGCCGCTCCGCGGGATTGTCCCCGCGTGTACAGGACGCGTCGCACGAACTCCTGCCCCATCCAGGGTACGGCAGCGACGGCCAGCGCGAAGAGGGTCGCGCCCAGGGCGGGGGAGGCGGCGTAGCTCAAGAACGCGCCGGCGGCGACCAGGGCGAGGAACACGGCCCCGCCCAGCGCTGCCTGGGCGGCTACCAAGGCAGCGGTGAAGCGCCTGTACTGTGCCAAATCGAGACCCGCGGCGAGCACGTTGTGGGGCTGGACGATCAGCCCACTTTGTACGCTCGTGAGCAGCAACAGCCCGGTGTAGGCGAGCATGAAGAGGCCGAAGTCTGCCGTGGTGAGGTGACGGGCGAACAGGTAGATCGTGAGGAAGTTGGTTGCGCTGACGAGACACTGGTCGATCAACGCCCAACGGGCGCCTTCCAGCCAGGCGAACGCGCGCTTCGCTCGGGCGGAGGCAGCACCGCTGCCGTTCGGGGCTGAAGAGGCGCGCGCCTCCGGACCGCCGGCATCGCTCGAAAGCCCCGTCTTCACCGGTACTCCGCTTCGGCGCGCTCGAAGACATGGTTTTCCAAGCACCACTGATAGGTGTGCCGCAATCCCTCTTCCAGACTGTAGTGCGGCGTCCAGCCGAGCGCCCGGATGCGGCTTATGTCCAGGCGCTTCTGGAATGTGCCGTCCGGCTTGCTGGTATCGAAGCTGAGTTCGCCCTGGAAGCCCACGACCCGGGCCACGGTTTCCGCCAGCTCCCGCACGGTGACGTCGGTTCCGGTGCCTACGTTGTACACGCCTTCGCCAACGTCTTTCTCCATGAGCAGAACACAGGCGCGCGCCAGATCATCCACATGCAGCAGTTCCCGCCTCGGTCTTCCCGATCCCCACACGGTCAGGGTCGCAGCGCCGCAATGCCTGGCCATATGGGCCTTGCGCAGGAGCGCCGGAACCACATGACTCGTGATCAAATCGAAATTGTCGTGGGGCCCGTACAGATTGGTCGGCATGACACAGACATAACTAGTGCCGTACTGAACGTTGAACGCCTCGCACAGCTTGAGGCCTGCCACCTTCGCCACGGCGTAGGGCTCGTTGGTCCGCTCGAATGGCCCAGTGAGCAGGTCCTCTTCCCGGATCGGCTGGTGACAGTCGCGGGGATAGATGCAGCTCGAGCCCAGGAAGAGGAGCCGGTGCACGCCGGCGCGGAAAGCGGCCTCGATCACGTTGGTGGCGATGATCAGGTTCTGGTAGATGAAATCCGCGCGGTAAGTGTCGTTGGCCAGGATGCCCCCCACCTTGGCGGCGGCGAGAAAGACATAGTCCGGCCGCTCCTGCGCCATGAAGCGGCGTACCGCCGCCTGCTCGGTCAGGTCGAGCGCCTGGCGAGTGCGCGTCACCAGGTTGCGGTAACCCCGAGCGTGCAGGGCTCGCATCAACGCCGAGCCCACCATGCCACGGTGACCAGCTACGTAGATGCGGGCGTTCGAACCGATGGCGCTACTCATGGTATTCGAGCACCTTGTAACCGTGCCGTTTCACCAGTCGGTCCCGCTGGGCAATTCGGTAGTCCTCCAGGACCATCTCGGCTACCAAGTCCCGGAACGAGGTTTTCGGCCGCCATCCCAAGCAGCGCTGGGCCTTGGCAGGATCGCCGAGCAGCGCATCGACCTCGGTGGGGCGGAAGTAACGGGGGTCGATGCGCACGATGATCTGGCCGGCGCGAACGTGGGTGGCGAGGGGGCTGTCAACCGCCGCCACCACGCCGCGCTCGTCGCTGCCTTGGCCTTTCCAGACAAGGGAAATGCCCAATTCCTCGGCCGCCGTCTCCACGAACTGGCGTACCGAGTATTGTTGCCCGGTGGCGATGACGTAATCATCCGGTCGATCCTGCTGCAGCATGAGCCATTGCATTTCCACGTAGTCCCGGGCGTGGCCCCAGTCCCGCCGAGCGTCCAGATTTCCGAGGTAGAGGCAGTCCTGCAGCCCCAGGCAGATGCGGGCCAACCCGCGGGTCACCTTGCGGGTGACGAAGGTTTCCCCGCGCTTGGGGGACTCGTGGTTAAACAGGATCCCGTTGCACGCGTATAGGCCGTAGGCTTCCCGGTAGTTCACCGTGATCCAGTAAGCGTAGAGCTTCGCCGCTGCGTAGGGGCTGCGCGGGTAGAAAGGGGTGGTCTCCCGCTGGGGAATCTCCTGCACCTTGCCGAACAGCTCGGAAGTGGACGCCTGGTAGAAGCGCGTGCGCCGCTCCAGCCCGAGGACGCGGATCGCTTCCAGAATACGCAGTGCACCGAGCCCGTCCGCGTTGGCCGTGTACTCGGGTTCCTCGAACGACACTGCCACGTGGCTCTGGGCGGCCAGGTTATAGATCTCGTCCGGCTGCACCTGTTGGATCGCCCGCACCAAACTACTGGTATCGGTCATGTCCCCGTAGTGGAGAATCAGGCGGCGATTCTTCTCTTGAGGATGCTGATACAGGTGGTCGATGCGGTCGGTGTTGAGCAAGGATGAGCGGCGCTTGATGCCGTGTACTTCGTAGCCCTTTTCGATCAGGAATTCCGCCAGATAAGCCCCGTCCTGGCCTGTGATTCCGGTGATCAACGCTTTCTTCACGTTCTTTCCTCCAGTCATGCCGACTGTCTCGTGTTGACGATCTCTCGGGGAATGTCCATTAAGCCCAGTGGCCTGCATTTCGCTCAAAGACGATTCATGACAGTGCCCGCTAGCGCGGCGCCGCAGTCTACGATCGCTTGCTGGAGTCGCCTGAGATCGGAAACCCTGGTCTTGTCCTGGCGCGCCACCAGAAGGGCGCCTGCGGCGCGGGCGGCCACGATGCGCGCGTCCGCCCCCAGCGCGGCAGCCGGTGTGTCGATCAGGATCACCGTGTATCGGTGAGCCGCTTCCTCCAGCAACCGGCAGAACTCTGCCCGACTCAACAGCTCCAGGGGGTTCGGAGGCACGGTACCCGCGGCGAGCACCGACAGGCTCTCGAAATAGGCGACCCGTTCGGCGACATCTAGGGTGGTGCGTCCGCTTAAGGCTTGGGCAAGCCCCAGGCCGGTGCTCCCGAGCCCGAACACTCGGTGCTGCCGTGGCGCGCGTAGATTCGCGTCGATCAGCAGGGTGTTTTCGCCCATCTGGGCGAACACCACTGCTAGGTTGGCCGCTAGGTAGCTTTTGCCGTCGCCGCTGTCCGGGCTGACGATGGCCAGCATTTTCCGCTCGGGCGAAAACCAGTGGAGCAGCAGGTGGGTGCGCAGCTCCCGCAGGGTTTCTGTCTGGCGGTCAAAGGGATCGTAGGCGGCGATGAGCTCGCGGCTGAGGGCTCCCTGCCTGGGCTGCAGGTAGGGGAAGTCGAACTGGATTGCCAGCGCCTGCTGCACGTCGGCAGCGCTCACGAGGTGCAGTCGGCGTGCCGCCTCGCCGAAGGGCAGCCCTTTTTCCCGGTGGTAGAGGAACACCCGCGCTACATCGTCGGGCCGTAGCTTCCCCATGTCTACCAAGATGCGGCCAATGGGTCGCTCATCGACCCCGGCTGCGCCCCGACCCGGGCCGGCGTCCTTCAGCTCGATCATACGTCTCATGGTGGGGCTCATGGGCTATGAAGGGAGCGTAGGTTGGGCCGCGGCAGGCGCGCCACGTTCTGCCGGCCGCCGGTTCTCGGCACAAGGACCGCCAGCACCGGGAGACCGAGAGCTTCGACGAGGTCGCGGTCGCTACGCACGTAGCGGTTGGCGGCCTCGCAGGCAAGAGCCAGGCTGATGCCAAGGGCCAGGCCGCCGACGAACCCCAGGGCCAGGATCAGCGTTGCGTTGGGATACGCTGGCCGTAGGGGAACCGAAGCGGGGTTGATCACCGAAACGTTCGCCTGGTCGAGCTGGCTCTCCATCTTCGCCTGGGTGAAGCGCTGGGCAGCCGCATCGTAGGCCCGCCGGGCGTTTTCCACCTCCCGTGAGAGGATCGCCAGCTCGTCGCGTTCGCTCTTGAGCTTCAAGACCTTGGCCTTCTGCTGTTCCAGCGCCCGGCGGAGGGCGCCCGTACGCTCACGCGAAAGGCGCCCTCCGGAGGCCAACGCCTCGGCCACCTGGCGGGTTTCCCTAGTGAGTTCGATGCGCAGCCGCGCAAGCTCGCTCAAGGCCGCTTGGTACTGGGGGTGGTTGCGGCCGATGCGCAGGGACAGCTCGCCGAGCTTCGCCTCCTTCTGGGCGATCTCGTGGCGCAACTGCTGGATCAGGGCATTGCTGAGTACTTCGGGCGGGGCATTTTCGGGCTTTGCACCGGCCGCTAGAAACTGGCGGATCTGCCGCTCACTCGCTTCGCTGCCGTAGGACTCAGCCTGGGCCGCGATGAGCTGGGACGACAGCTCGGCGAGTCGGGCGTTTTCCACGTCCAGGCGTTCGTCGCTAGCGACAATGCCTTTGTCCTGCTGAAATTTCGAAAGCCGCGCTTCCGCCATTTCCAAGTTGCGCTTGAGCGCTTGCAACTGATCATCGAACCAGCGGGTGCTTTGCCTGGCCGGCTGCACCCGTAGCTGCACCGTGGTGTCCAGGTACGCGTGCACGAAGGCGTTGGCCACTTCGGCGGCGAACTGCGGATCGGCGGAGGTGTATCTTAACTTGATGACCTGGCTGTCACGCCTCGACTGCAGCTCGAGATCGCGGAGGAGCCGCTCGGCGAGCCACTCCTTCAACGAGCGCGGGCGCTCTTGCTCGCTCCCGGAGGAGAGGAGCGCCAGCCATGTCTTCACTGCAGCCAAGGGGGTTGCGTTCCTGAGCAGCGCTCCGGCGTCTGGGCGCTGCTCGAGCCCCAGCGCTTCCACCACCTTTTGCGCCACTTGGGGGCTGGCGATGATGTCGAGCTGGGTGGCGATGGCGCTCGCTACTGGTTGGGGCTGCACTGCTGTTCCTGAGACAGGGTGTTGCATGCCCACATCGACCACTACGCTCGCCGTGGCGACGTAGCGCTTGGGCAGGAGTGCGATCGCGGCGGCCGCAACGCCGAGCATAGCGATGGTGACCAGCACGATAAGTCTCGTGCGCCCCTGCAGGATTCTCAGGAACTGTATGAACGTCATGGCTGTGCGCCTCCGTGGGCCATCAGAACCAGCTCTCCGGTACGTGCAGCACGTCGTCCGGTTGCAGCTTGTCGGACAGCCGTGCACGGTAGCTGTGTAGCTTGCCGTCGGGGCCTTTGCGGTCGAGGCGGATGCCCCGCTCCGTACCCCGCACCGTCAGCCCACCTCCGACAGACAACGCTTGGCGCACCGTCATGTCCGGCGCGAGGGGATAGACGCCCGGCTGGCGCACTTCGCCGTAGATGTAGAAGACCGGGGCCGGGGGCACGTAGACGATGTCGCCCGCCCCCACAAGGAGGTTCCCTGATAGGTCACCGGAACGCAGCAGCTGCTTGATGTCAATTTCCCGTCGCGTGGCGTTGCCGTTGGCATCCCGTCGAATCACCGTAACCACGGAGGAGCCCTTTTCGGTGATGCCGCCGGCCGCTGCGAGGAGATCGGTGACGCTGCTCAACTGTTGGATCGGATACTTGCCGGGCTTGTGCACCTCTCCCAACACCGACACCTGGCGGCTGCGGTAAAGGGTTACCAGCAAGTTGACGCTGGCGTTGGGAACGAAGCCGCCCTGGTGGAGGCGGGAGGAGATGGTCCGCTCAGCCTCCGTCCTGGTCAGCCCGCCGAGGGCGACTTCCCCGAGCAGGGGAAAGCTGATTTCGCCGCTATCGGAGATTTCGGCTTCGGTGGCGAGATCCGGGTTGTTGTATACCGAGATCTTGACTACATCCCCTGGTCCGAGCCGGTACTCCTCACTCGAACCGGGCGCTGCCGCAAGTAGAAGCAGGAGCGTGCCCATCGTGCCGAGTAACGGGCCACGGGGGCGGCGCCGGCTGCGGCTCCTGAAGAATGCACGCCTGGGCATAGTTCCTCCACCTGAGGGCTCAATACGCATTGCGATCCTTCAGCAGCACCAACACGGTCCTCGCGACAATCCAAAAATCCAAGGACAGGGACCAATGCCTCAGGTAATCCAGGTCGTATTCGATGCGCTGCTTCATCTTCTCCACCGTTTCCGTCTCGCCCCGGAAGCCGTTGATCTGGGCCCATCCGGTGATGCCCGGCTTGACCTTGTGCCGGATCATGTAGCCTTTGATCAGTCGGCGGTATTGCTCGTTGTGGGCCACGGCGTGGGGCCTAGGCCCCACGATGCTCATGGTGCCTTCGAGCACGTTAAGGAACTGGGGTAGCTCGTCCAGGGAGGTTCGGCGCAGGAACGCGCCGAAGCGGGTGACGCGCTTGTCGTTTCGCTTCGCCTGATCGATACGCTCTCCGTCCTCGCACACGGTCATGGAGCGAAACTTGTAGACCACGATCTCCTTGCCATCCAGGCCGTAGCGGCGCTGCTTGAACAGCACAGGGCCAGGGGAACTCAGCTTCACGCCCAGGGCGATGGCGAGCATGAGGGGCCAGACGAGAAGCAGGATCAGGCTCGCTGCGGTGAGGTCGAAGGCCCGCTTGAGGGCGCCGTTTAACCCGTAGAAAGGGGTCTCGCACATAGCGATGACCGGAATCCCGCCCACCTGATGCACCCGCGCCTGGATCAGGTCGAAGGCCGTGGCGTTAGGCACGAAGTAGATGGAAACCGTGGTGTCCCGCAACCCGTCCAGCAGCCTTCGCATGCGGGGATCCGCCGACATGGGAAGCGTGATGTACACCACATGGATCGCGTGCCTTTTCACATAGTCGGTCACCTGGTCTAGACCGCCGAGGAGGTCTTGGGCCTTGATGCCCAATCGATCTGGGCTGCGGTCGTCGAAGAAGCCTTGCACCCTTCCGAGACACGGGTCCTCGGCAATGCGCTTCGCCAGCTCGCGCCCAAGCTCATTGGCTCCGACGATGATCTTGTTGCGGATGGCAGCGCTGGACGAGACGAGCTTCGGCAGCAGACGGCACGCAAGCTCCTGAGCCCCGTGCAGGGCGAGGGGTGTGGCGACGAACCAAGTGAGCACCACTTTCCTGGAATAGAGGCCGGACATCTTCGTGATGAAGGCTAGGAACAGCAGGCAGCTAATCACCAGCACCCAGTGGGTGACGATGCTGCGCCCCGGAAAAAAGAGGGGAAGCCTCGAACCGTTGTTGCCCACTGGCAGCTCGCCGAAGATCCGCGCCGAGATAACAAACGCCACGATCGCCAACAGGACGTAACGCGAGGAAAGAGGCTCTCGATAGAGCATCATGCACAGAAGCAAACCGGCCACGCAGACCGTTGGCGCCAGCCCGATCCGGATCAACGCCACCAGCGGCAACTCGGTGCCGACTGGCTGAAACTGCCTGGCCAGGGTGCTCATGCGATGGAGTATCGAAGTTCCTCACGCCATGTTGTCCGCGTCCGTCTCCCTCGGTCCGCCACCTGCTTGGCCGCCGGGTTCGCTTCAGCAACCGCCGTGCCAGCTGCCATGCCGATCCACTGCATTCAATCGGTTCCGTACACCATTTCCTTGTCATCGGGAGGCGAAGGCGGCTCTAGGGAGGCGGTCCTGTCGGTGCTGAACGACATGGCGCGAGGATCCCGAGGCGCATGACGTCCCCGATCGCGCCCATCGGCCAGCCTCCCGATAGGGACGATGCCGGGCACGAGCGGCCCGGAAGGCGAGTGACTTCTGTCGCTACAAGGCAACGCTTGCTGGACGGCCGTTTCTCAAACGCTCATGACAATCACGATTTCTCAGTGTCGCAACAGAACGACACACAAGCGCTGTCGCCCGGCTTCGTTCGGGATGTGCGCCCCGGACGCTTTCTGCGGGGCGGGCCTTGTGCCTCCTCTCCCCCATCTCATCGCGGCCTGGCGGTAGGCATGAATCTCGCTGTCATCAGGGATCGTTCGGCACTGTGCCAGGAGGATCGAATGATGCGCTGCACGAAACTCGTTGCTCTCGCCCTACTGGCTGCACCTACCGTCGTACCGGCCTACCAGACGACGGAAGACATCGTCTGGCCGAACACGGGACGGTATCCCGCCTACCCAGCCCCCGAACCGGATGAGCGGATCGTCGAGCCCTTCGTCTCCGGCGGCGTGACCTGGGACAGCAACTTGTTTCGGTTGTCGGACGCCGCGGATACCCAGGCGACCCTCGGTTCCACGCAGAAGTCCGACACCCGTTATCGACTCGGCGCCGGCATTCGAGCGAACCTTGCTGCAAGCCGCCAGCGAGTCATCCTAGAAGGACGGGTGGATGACGACAACTTCGAGCGCTTTGCCTTTCTCAACCATACCGGCTACAAGGCCAGCGCCACCTGGAAATGGTTGGCTGGGCCCAATGGGCGGGGAGATCTGGGTTATAGCCGACGGCGTTTCCTGGCGAGCCTGGCCGAGCTCCAAGCGCCCCTGCGGGATATCATCACCGAGGATCGCGCCTTCGGTGCGGCGACTTATCTTTTGACGCCCCGCTGGCGGCTGCGGGGTGGTATGGAGTGGCTGAAATTCCACCACAGCGAGCCCATCCGAGCTTCCCTGGACAGCCGCACCGTCTCCACCACCCTAGGGGTGGACTATCTCACTCCCGCAGGGGGCACCGCGGGCACGCAAGTCAAGTACAGCAACGGGGAATTTCCCCAGCGGCAGTTCGTCGCCGGCAGCCTGGTGGACAACCGCTACGACGAGGTGGAGGCGAGCGCCGTGGTCAGCGGTTACCCTGGAGGAAAATCCCACTTCGACATGCGGATCGGCTACACCAGCCGACGCCACGGGCAGCTCTCCCAGCGGGACTTCGACGGGATGACTGGGCGCCTGGACTTCGATTGGACGCCCACCGCCAAGATCCTCTTGAACGCCGCCGTGTGGCGGGAGATCCGGTCCATCGAGGACGTTTCGGCGAGCTATGTCTTGAGCCAAGGTTTCAGCCTCGGCCCCCGCTGGGCGCCCACGTCCAAGCTGGTGTTCCAGGCCCGATGGGTTTACGAGAAACGAGATTTCGAGGGCGATCCGGGATTCATCCTGGCGGGCGGACCTGCCCGGGAGGATCGCTTCCGCGGCGGCAGCCTCGCTGTGGGCTACACGCCGTGGCGCAACGCAGAGCTGGCGCTCGCCTACGAGCGGGGCGATCGGAACTCCAACGTCTTGGGACGGGACTACGATTACGATGCCGTGTCGGCGAACGTGAAAGTCGCGTTCTAACCCGTCGATCTGGAGGAACGGTTAGCGCTTACCGGCGCGCCTGAGCGCTGGCTCTGCCCTCATGCTCTTTCCAAGGGGTGTTCGTGACGCGTCCAAGCCCGCCTAACCTGGGGTGGCTTGGATGGGCGCCGCGGTGCTCTTCTTTTCCCACGCCCAGGCATGGGCCACGATGGTCTCCAGCGCCGGGTAGACTGGCCGCCAGCCAAGCTCCCGCCGGGCGCGGGCAGCGTCGGCCACGAGCCGGGCAGGATCTCCTTCCCGGCGGGGCGCTGTCTTCACCGCAATGTTGCGGCCAGTCACCTTTTGCGCTGCGTCGATCACTTCCCGCACGGAGAAGCCGCTGCCGTTGCCCAAGTTGTAGGCGCCGCTCGCGCCCCCGTCCATAAGCCGCTCCAGGGCGAGCAGGTGTGCGCGGCACAGATCCACCACATGGACGTAGTCCCGGATGCAGGTGCCATCCGGCGTCGGGTAGTCAGCGCCGAAGATCTCCACCGCCCGGCGCCGGCCCGAAGCGGCCCGTAGCACGAGGGGGATCAGATGGGTCTCAGGCTCGTGGCGCTCGCCCAGCATTCCCAGGGGATCAGCACCGGCGGCGTTGAAGTAGCGCAGGGTGACATAACGCAGACCGTAGGCACGCTCATAATCGGCTAACGCCTGCTCCACCATCCACTTGGAGCGCCCGTAGGGGCTCAAGGGACGCACCGGATGAGCCTCATCGATGGGCAGCCGCTCGGGCTCGCCGAAGATGGCAGCGCTCGAAGAGAAGATGAGCCGCCCAACCCCGTGCCTGACCATGGCCTCCAGCAGGTTCAGGGTGTTCGCCACGTTGTTGCGATAGTACTTCGCGGGCTGGCGCACCGACTCTCCCACCTGGATGGAGGAAGCGAAATGCATGACGCCGTCGAAGCGGTGAGCGGAGAAGACCTGATCCAGCAGTGCTCGGTCGGCCAGGTCCCCCACCAGGAGTCGTCCACCCAGCACCGCGTCGCGAAAGCCGCTCACGAGGCTATCTAGAACGACGACTTCGTTGGCCGTTTCTACCAGCATTTTCGTCATGTGGGAGCCGATGTAGCCGGCCCCACCCACTACCAAAATCCTCATGACGATCTCCCGTGGGTTTTTTGACCGCGATTGCAGGTGCTGCCGCTCCGCCGCTTCGCCATCAGCTCGCCGAGCAGGAAAGCGACAAAAAGGGTGTTGGTGACCAGATAGCGACGCCACAGTCGCCCCGGCTCGCAGACCAGGCGGTAGAGCCATTCCAGGCCCGCCCGCTGCATCCAGCGCGGCGCCCGCCGGATGAGGCCGGCGTGGTAGTCGAAGGCTGCTCCCACGCCGATCATCACGGCGGGAATCCGCTCCCGGTGCTGGGCGATCCATG
The DNA here is from genome assembly GCF_036803785.1 of Pelomicrobium sp. Lineage (NCBI taxonomy): Bacteria > Pseudomonadati > Pseudomonadota > Hydrogenophilia > Pelomicrobium > Pelomicrobium sp. Next base: position 19,068 of record NZ_DAIRTR010000014.1, read on the forward strand.
CCTCCTGCTTGGGGCAGCCCAGGGCAACGAAGACGATCTGCGCTCCCGAGGCCTGGATGATGCCTGTGACGCGGGCATCCTCTTCCGGTGTCAGGGCCCGGAAAGGCGGTGCCCAGACCCCCGCCAGCTTAAGGCTGGGAAACGCTTCACGCAGGCGTGCGCCGAGCTGGTCCAGGGTGGCCTCGCTACAGCCGTAGAGGAAGACAGCAAGACCCGCTTCGGCGGCGCGGGCACAGCAGCGCAGCATCAGGTCCGGACCGTTGATGCGCGGCTGCCCCTTGTGCCCGCACCGGCGGAGCCACCAGGCGATGGGTGCACCGTCCGGAAGCGCCAGATCTGCCTGCTGGAGGACGCGCCCAAAGTCGGAAGCACACATGCCGGTGACCACGGAGTGAACGTTGCACAGAAACACGCTGCGGGACTCGCGCCGGGCCGCCCAGAGGACGATCCGGTTGAGGCATTGGTCCCAGGTGAGCGCATCGATGTGCGTCCCTAGGACGATGGCGCCGGATTTTCCTTGCTCCACGGGCATTCCCCTCAGGCCGCCACGCCGGTGCGCGTCTCGGCCATGGCATTTTCGTAAATTTCCATCAACCGTTCGTAGTTCTTCTCGGGCGTATACTTCGCCTCGTATTCGGCCCGGGCGTTCTGCCCCATCGCCCGCATCTTCTTCGGAAACGCCTCGGCCCATGCCAGGTGGCGGGCCAGATCCTGGGCCGATCCAGGCTCGAACAGCAGGCCAGTGCGCCCGTGCTCGATCAGCTCTGCCATGGCTCCCAGGCGGCTGGCGATCACCGGCAGCCCATGGGCGAAGGCTTCCACCACGGTGCGGGGAAAGTTTTCGTACCAGAGACTGGGGAGCACCAAGTACGAAGCCTGCCGCATGCGCTCATAAACTGCTGCTGAATCCAGCCATCCTGGCGTCCGCACGCCCGGATGCGCCTTCACCTTGGCCTGTTCCGGCCCCGTTCCGATCAGCTCTAGACTCATCCCAGGCAGCTCGTCCAGGGCCGCGAGCAGGGTGTCGATGCCCTTTTCGGGGGAAAGGCGGCCAACGAACAGCCCGCCGTGGCGGGGTGCGTCCGGAGGTGGTGGGATGTCCACGAAGTTGGGCTTTACTGTGATGCGTGCCGCGGGCAGCCCCCCGGCGATGAATTTCCGGCGGCAGAATTCATTGAGGGCGATGTAGCGCGTCACCTTGCTGCGATACGTTCCCAGACTACGGTGCAGGCACAGCATCGCGGTGAGAGCCGAGGACTGGACCGCCGAGTTGCGGTAGCAGCGGCGTGCGATACCGCGCCATGGCAGCCGCCCCAGGCAGTCCTCGCACACCCGGTTGCCATGGAGAAACATGGCCTGTACGCACAGCAGACGGAAGTTGTGCAGGGTTTGCACTACGGGAACGCCGGCTCGGGCTGCGACCCAGTAAAGGGAGGCGGAGACCAGGGGAAAGGTGTTGTGGGCATGGATGAGGTGGGGATGAAAGAAAGCCATGAGGCGGCCCACCTCGTGCCAGGTGCGGACAGACCACAGGGTGTGGGCCAATGCTTCCACGGCACCCATGGACTCCAGCTCGCGATTGTCCCGTTGGTACAGGACGACGTCGTGGCCATGACGCCGCAGCAACTCGACTTCGGCATGGACCATTGCATCCTCACCACCGGGGGTGAGGTAACGATTGTGGACTACAAGAATGCGCAATCGCCTCATCGTGCGGGTCCGGGGGCTCTGGGATGGGAAGCGCTGCCAGCGCCTTGGAGCCTGGGGACGCGGAAACGGTCAGCCCAGGACAGCACTGGCGACCAGTCGGGGTCCGGGTCCCGCCGGTTCAGCGCCGCCAGGAGCTCTGCCGGCAGGGCGAGGGCTTCGCTCCAGGAATGGGCGTCCTGGCCGGAGGCGGCGGTCCACTGGGGAAGGCCTTGGCGCATGGGCCGTCCTCGCGAACCCCAGCCTTGGGAGAACGAAGGCGGGTCCTTGTCGGTCAGGAACAGGTTGTGATCCGAAGTGTTATTCAGGCCGTCCTCGGGCAACACCAGGGCGGCCTTGCCGTTCCAGGCGACGATATTGCCCAAGACCCGATTGCCCCGGGGCTCGAGCCCCGCCCCCTGCCCGCCCCTCGCGCCGGCTTCATCCACCACAGCGATGCCTTCCATGCCGTTTGCCGCCACCAGGTTGTGGGCCACCACGGAGTCCGAGCTATCGGGAAGGTAGATTCCGCGCTGCTTGTTCCCGAACACGTAGTTGTCGTGGAAGTAACCCTGCCGGCTCGCCTCGTAATGGATCCCGAACCCTGCGTTGTAGGCGAATACACCGCCGTGGACCCGGTTGTTGCGATTCATCCAGTCGAACCACAGACCATCGCCTCGGTTGCCGATGGCGCGATGGCCGGCCACCTCCGAGTCCTGGAGACCGCCCGCGCCGACAAACTTGGCGCCGCCCGCTTCCCACCACTTGTTGAAGCCGCGGGTGTTATTGAAACTGGTCTCGTTATGGAGCAAGCGGTTCGCGCGACCGCGGACTTTCATGCCTACCTGCCCGCAGAAGCTCGCGCGGCTGTTCTTGATCTCGTTTCGGTCCCCTGTGATGTCGAGCCCGTTTCCGTCGACCCAGGCAATGTCAATGTTCTCCAGCACCAGGTCGTCGCCGGACAGGGTGACGGCGCCAGCCTGGCTGACCGCTGTCGTATTGGCGTGCTGGAAACGAAGATTCTTCAGGGTCACGCCGCGCAACCCCTGACCGAGCACCAGGTAGGGTTGTACGCTCACCTCCACCGTGCGCCCTGCGAGGGAAGCCAACGGGATCTTGATGTATAGGCTGCGGGAGCTCTGGTCGTAGTAAAAGCTGTGGTCAGTCATCGCCTCGAGCCCGCCGGGCACACGGCCTGGCCAGATGCCTCCTTGGGACGCGTGGAGCCGCTTCATGGGATGGTTTGGCTTGTCGGGGTAGCCGTTCAGGATGGTTCCGCCGATCTGTTGCAGCGGCGCACCGTCGACGAAAACCTGCTGGCTGTTTACGGTCCATGGGCGCTTGACGAACAGCCCGTTCCCCAGCGGCTCCCAACCGGTGACGACTTCCGAGCCCTTGATGAGGGCGGGACTTTCGCCCACCCCTCGGATGAGGGTGGGGCCCGCGCTCCAATCCCGCTCCGGAAAGACCAGCGCTTCCCGGTAGACGCCGGGGGCGATCTCCAGCACGTCGCCGGGCATGAGGCGCTTCATGGCGTAGCCGATCGTCCTGTAGGGACCCTCGCCCGCATCCCGCGCAGCGGGATGGGCGGGATCCACATGGCGCGTGGCGGCTTCAATGCCAGCGGCCGAAAGGCCTGCGGCGAGCGTCAGGATTTCCGCGAAGCGTTTCATGGCGCGTTTCATCGCACCGTCCGGCATGCGACCCGCTCGCGCAGCTCCTCGGCAGCGAGGGCGCTGTAGAGGCGCTCCATGCGGGCTGTCTGACGGCTCCAGGAGAACTGTCGGCGGGCGCGCTCCACGGCCGCCCGGGACATGGCCTCGGAGAGTACCGGGTTGTCGGCGAGGGCAGCGAGGGCGGCGGCGAGGCCCGCCACCACATCCTCTGCAGGCCCCGGCTCAATCCGAAAACCACAGGAGGCATCCACCAGGACGGCAGGCCCCCCCAGGTTCAGGCATACTACCGGCAGCCCGTGGGCCAGGGCTTCAAGGACCGCGTTGCCGCTGGAATCGTGCAAGCTCGGAAACAGGAACACGTCGTGCCGGTGGTAGGCCCGCATCACGGCGGAATGCTCGAGCCACGGCACCCAGTGCACTGCCTGGGCAAGACCAAGCTCCTCGGCTTGGTGGCGTAGCCATGCCTCATCACACCCGCTGCCGATGAGGGTGAACCGGGTGTCGGGGTGGGATTCCCGAAACCGGGCGAAGGCCCGCAGCCCCAGATGGACCCCTTTCCAATACAGCATCCGCCCCACGTACAGCACCCGCAAGCCCTCGTGAGCCCTGCGCCGGCGTTCTGCCCAACCGGGCTGCGGAATGTCGATGCCCACCTCTACGTGCACCAGGCATTTGTCCTGGTACCTCGCTGGGATGCGCCTGAGGGTTTCCCGGGTCTTGCACAAAGTGATGGCGGCGCGCCGGTAAGTTGCCGCCATCAGGGGATCGAAGCGAACGGCCCAGTTGGCCGCGTTCCGGGCGAGGTCCAACAGGTAGCCGCGCAAGGGAAACGTCCTTCTCAGGGGGCGGGGTGCCTGCTCGCCGCCGCCCACCGGGCCGAACACGAAGGGGATATCGAGAAAGGCCATGAAGGAAGGGTGACGGAACACGCCGAAGGTGATGTGATGGGCGATGTGGAAGCGGGCCTCCCGGTGGAGCCTGCGGGCGAGGCGGTAGGCGCCCCATTGCCACAACACATAGTACAGCCGCACGCCACGGCCGCCCCGCTTCCAGCGGCGAGCCCAGGACGGCAGGTCGTAATAGACAAAGCGCAGGCTCGGCGCTTGCTCTTGCGGTCGTGCGGCTTCGATCGCTTCCCGGTTGTTAGCGCGGGTGAGAACCCAGACGTCATGCCCCCTGCGGGCGAGGTTCAGCGCCCATCGCCAGCCGATGCCAGGCTCAGATCCCTTCCCGGGCTCGCAGGCATAGGCAGAGAGCAAAATCCGCAGGGGTCGTGGCCCGCGACCGTCTGCTCCCGGAACGCAGGTACTCAGGTGGCCATCCATGTCCGCCGTGCGTCGATGAGCCGCCAGTACTTGGCGATGACCGGGTGGGAAAGGTCAAGGCGCTTGCTCGCCCGGGAGTAGTGCAGCAGCACCTGTAGCAGGTACACGAGGGCCAGCCCGGTGACGATGCGGGACGTCCACGTCCATTCGGGATAGGCATCCCGGGCGAAGGCCCACCCCTGGCGCAGCGCTGCCGCGAAAAACCCCGAACCGATTGAGCGTCCCGACAGGGCCCGCTGGATCATGGAGTAATGGAGGACATCCGCGAGGGGGCTCGCCTGTAGCCGGGCGTATTCCCAGTCGAACACGTAGATGCGCTCGCCGTGTACGCGGATGTTCCACGGCGCGAAATCGCCTTGGGCGATGACGCAAGGGCTCGTCCAACAGGCGAGAGACCTTTCGCAGTCCAGCACCGCATCCCAGAGGGCCACCGTCTTGTCCCGTTCCACGTAGGGCTCGAGCTGGGCAAGGGTCCGCTGCAGGTATTGAAAGCAATGAGAAGCTCGGAAGCGCAGGCTTTCTAGGCGAATGCGCCCCAGCGCGGCGAGGAAGCGCTGGTGGGCGGGAGTGAACGTCCTTGTTACCCTGGAGCTCGGAGCGAGGGTGGTGACCAGGTAGCGCCGGCCGTTGAACGCCGTGCCTTCCGCGAGCAGTCGGGGCACCTGGTCCGCGAGCTGGTCGAATTCCTCCAGCATCCTCAGCCACCCGACTTCGGTGGCCACCGCGTGATCGGCGCTTGGCACCAGGGCGATTTTCGCCAAGGCGAGCGCTTCGCCCTGCTCCGAGAGGAGGAGGATGGAGGCTTTCTGGTAAGGGCCTGGGGTGCCGATTTGGATCGCCGCATTGAACCGGCCGCGAAGCGGCGTGTCCTGCCTCGGGGCGCAACGTCGTTCTCTCGGCCAATGGAATTCGGGCAACAGTGCGCCCCTGGGCAGGAGTGTGTTGGCCCTGAGCAGGAACTGGGCATAGAGCCTACCGAACCCATTGCTCACGAAATAGCTCAGACACTTCCTCTGCAGTCGAAAGCCGCTGGCGGGCATCAACAAGGGCCGCGGCCGTCTGCTGAACAGCACATGCCAAGCGCCTGAAGTGATGGGCAGAGCCGCCGCGACAGCGGGGGCAAGGGCGTCGGTGACGCTCTGCCAGGAACGTTCGAGGGTCATCTTTCCGTGTTCCCCAAAGCGCGTTCCTCGAGCCAGTCGAGATAGGCCGCAGGCACCCGGGCCGTGTAGCCGCCCGCCAGGGCTTTGGCCGCCACCCGCAAGCTGCGAGCTGCGAGCCGCAGCGCCCGCGCCGCTAGCGGATGACCAGTCGCCGGGTGGTTGCGGCAGCGGATAGCTTGGTCTTCCTGGTCAGCCTCGAGCCGCCGGCGGCGGGTCTTCTGTTCGGCGTAAAAGCGCATACAGGACAGATAGCGCGGAATATGGGCAATGCGGGTCACTCGGGAAAACCGCTCCCAGAGATCCGCGTCCATCGCCAGGTCAAAGCGCGGGTCAAGACCATGCACCGCGCGATAGAGCTCCCGGCGCCAGAACATGGACGGTTGGGGAACGTAGTTGTGATCGTGCAGGAACACGAACCGGCTGAAACCCATCTCCTTTTTCGCCCGCAAGAATCGGCCCTCGCGGTCGATCCACAGGGCGTTCCCATAGGCTGCCATGACGCTGGGATGAGCAAGGAAGAAGGCCGCAACTGCCCGCAGCGCTCCGGGCAGCAGCAGGTCGTCGGAGCAGAGCCAGCCCATGATCTCGCCCGTCGAGCGGCTGAACCCCTTGATCAGGGCGTCGGTCTGACCGCCGTCCGGCTCCGAGACCCAGAAGGCTAGGGCCGTCTCGTAGCGCCGGAGGATGTCCACGCTTCCGTCCGTGGAGCCACCGTCTATCACGAGGTACTCCAGAGCTGGGTAGTCTTGGTCCAGCACCGATCGGATCGCCTGCTCGAGATACCTCCCTTGCTGGTACGAGCAGGTCACGAGGGATATCCTGGGCCAAGGGCAGCGGTCCTGGGCGCGATTCGCCGCACGCCCCGCCGCTTCGAGCAGCTTCACGGCCATGGCGTTCTATCCCTTCTTTTTGAGGCATGCGTGCAAGTGATCCCGGGCGAAGGGGAACCAGGGCTGATTGCCCTGCTTTCCCAGCAGCCTCGCTAGCGCGGTGTAGGAGTCCGGGAGCACGCAATAGAGGCCTGTCTTCAGTAGCTCGTTGCCTAGCACGGAGAACGGGATATGCCTTCGGCTCTTGTGTCGCCGCTGCGTCCAGGACACGAGTTCGAAGCCGTACACGGCCGCGATTCTCGTAAGCGCCCGCGGGGTCCAGAACACGTGATGCTCGAAAAGCCTCACGTACCACCACTCGTGGATGCCGAAGCGCCTTGGCCAGAAGCTGTCGATGTTGCCAGTCTCGATGACCACTTGGCCACCCGGCTTCACCAGGAGTCCTAAGTTGGCGAAGGCGCGCTGGGGCTGGTAAAGGTGTTCCAGCACATCGAATAGGGTGACCACGTCATAGGGCTCGCGGCTCCATTGCAGCAACGCATCGTCCAAGAATCCCTCGATGAACTCGCTCGAAACAAAGCCTTCGACGCCCGGATAGCGAAGGACATCGAGCGCGGAGCGCCGCCCTTGGATTCCGCTCTCGGCGCAGGCTTTGAGCAACGCCCCGTCTGCGGCTCCCACATCGAGCACATCGAACGCCGACCTTCCCATCAGCCGGAGCAACTTCGTCGCCTCCGCGGAAAAATCATGAGAACCCGACCACTTGGCCGCCGCCTGACGTCCGAAGATCTCGGCCAGAAAAGCAGGTGCCGGGACCGCGGTCTTGTAGATCAAGCCGCAGGCGCAGCACTCGAAGAGCTTGATGCCGGCGTCGGGAAGACGAATCTTCTCGCTACCGAACACGTAGTAGCGATCCGGTAGCGCGCCCTGCGCCTTGCATTGTGCGCTACCGCACGCTGGGCACCGGTCGACCGCTATCCATTGCTCCTCGGCCTGGGACGGAGCTTGAGCCGCGGCGCTTTCCATGAGCCTTCGCAGCCTTTTTGTTTACCCCATTATGCAAGCTCCATACCGAAGGTCGGCAAAAGCGCGCATTTCATTGCGCGCACAACGACTTGGTGCTTCGATACAGGATCTGGCCGGAGAGGGTCGGCGCGCCGGATGTCGCGGATCGCCGACGCTTCGGGTTTCGCGGTCTGAGCTATGTTTTTGGCGGTGGGGGATTTATCGCTGTCGCACTTTGACGACAGGCTCCGGGGCGCGCGAAGGTACGATGGCTGTCGCTTGGCGCGAAGCCCGATACAATGCGCCGTTGCGAGGGATGATGCGCCATGGCGATCATGATTGTCGGAAAGGATGGGCAACTGGGCTTCGAGCTGCGGCGCGCCTTCACGGCGCTGGGACCGGTGACGTCCCTGGGACGCGCCGAGCTGGATCTCGCCGATGCCGATGCCATCCGCCGAGCCGTGCGCGCGATCGCTCCGACGCTGGTGGTGAACGCCGCGGCCTACACGGCGGTGGATCGGGCCGAAGCCGAGCCGGATCTCGCCCGGGCGGTCAATACCCTCGCTCCCGGTGTCCTCGCCGAGGAATGTGCCCGCCTCGGTGCGGCCCTCGTCCACTACTCTACCGACTACGTCTTCGACGGGATGCGACGTGCGCCCTACCGGGAGACCGATGCACCCAACCCGCTTAACGTGTATGGGCGCACCAAGCTGGAAGGCGAGCGGGCGGTTCAGGCGGCGGGTGGGGTTTTCCTGATCTTTCGCACCGCATGGGTCTATTCGGCCCGGGGGAGGAATTTTCTGCTCACCATCCGACGGCTTTCCCACGAACGGGAGGCGCTTCAGGTGGTGGACGACCAGGTGGGATGTCCTACCTGGGCGCGGCTTGTGGCCGAGGCCACCGCCCGCGTCCTACAGGCGAGCCGCGTCGTGGAAACCCGGGACACCGGCTGGCTCAGGGAACGCCGCGGCCTGTACCACCTGGCGTGCGGCGGCGAGACTTCCTGGTGCGCTTTCGCCCAGGCCATCGTGGCCCAGGTGCCCGGGGCGCGGCCCGTGCCGGTCTACCCTATCCCCACCTCGGCGTATCCCACACCCGCCCGGCGGCCCGCTTATTCAGTGCTCGATTGCAGCCGGGCGCGCCAGGTCTTGGGGGTGGAGCTGCCGCGCTGGGACGAAGGCTTGAGGCGATGCGCCGCGGACATGGCAGAGAGCGGCTGATTGCCGCGCCCCAGGAAAGCGGTGGGGGGCTTTATCGGTCGGCGCTCGAGGGTGGCGACTCGACCCGGCTGTAGGCGTCTTCGAAGCGCACGATGTCGTCCTCGCCCAGGTACGCTCCCGATTGCACTTCGATCAGCTGCAAGGGGATCTTGCCCGGATTCTCCAGCCGGTGGGTGACGCCCAGGGGAATGTAGGTGGACTGGTTCTCCGTAAGCACCAGGGTCTCGTCGCCCCGGGTAACCTTGGCAGTGCCTACCACCACCACCCAGTGCTCGGCCCGGTGATGATGCATCTGTAGGGAGAGCTTCTGCCCCGGATTGACCGTGATGCGCTTCACCTGAAAGCGGTGACCCGCGTCGATGCTCTCGTAGCAACCCCAGGGCCGGTATACCGTGCGGTGGGTGACGTGTTCATGGCGGTTGCGGGCCCGCAGGTCCTCCACCACCTGGCGCACTTTCTGCACCTCGTCCCGGCGGGCCACCAGTACCGCGTCCGGCGTTTCCACGATCACCAGGTCTTCCACACCCAAGGCGGCCACGAAGCGCCGCTCGGCGTAGACGTAGCTGTTTTTGGCCCCATCCAAGTGCACGTCCCCGCGGGTCACGTTGCCCGCCACGTCCTTGACCCCCACTTCCCACAACGCCTTCCAGGAACCCAGGTCGGTCCAGGAGAAGTCCACCGGCAGCACTGCCGCCCGCGCCGTGTGCTCCATGAGCGCGTAGTCGATGGAAACCGAAGGACTGCGACCGAAAGCCTCGGCGTCGAGCCGAAGGAAGTCCAGATCCTTGCCTGCCTTGGCCAGGGCCTCCTCGCACGCGCCCACCAGGGCTGGCTTGAGCCGCCTGAGCTCCGTCAGCACGTCCTCGGCCCGGAACAGGAACATGCCGCTGTTCCAATAGTGCCGGCCAGAGGCCTGGAAGCGGGCCGCCGTCTCTTCATCGGGCTTTTCCAGGAAACGGGCGACCCGATACCCGGCCGCGCCCTCGCCGAGCGGCTCTCCCCGCTCGATGTAGCCGTAGCCGGTCTCCGCCCAGCGGGGCGTGACGCCGAAAGTGACCAGATGCCCCGCCTGGGCGGCCGGGACCGCGGCGCAAATTGCTTCTCGCAGCGCGGCCGCGTCGGGAATGTGGTGGTCCGCCGGCAGCACCAGCATCAGCGCCTTCGGATCCTGGCGCGTCAGATGCAAGGCGGCCACCGCGATGGCAGGCGCGGTGTTGCGGGCTGCGGGCTCCAGGATCAGCGCCTCGGGTTTTAAGCCGATGCCGCGCAGGTGCTCGGCCACCAGGAAGCGGTGTTCCTGGTTGGCCACCACCACCGTGGCGCGCAGGCCCGCCAAGCCCTCCAGCCGCAGCAGCGTCTCTTGCAGCAGGCTGTGCTCGGAGGTGAGGCGCAGGAACTGCTTGGGCAGCGTCTCCCGTGACATGGGCCAGAGCCGTGTGCCGGCGCCTCCTGAAAGAACGACCGCATAAATGTCCATTCCGGGAAACCTCCCTAGCGCGTGGGAAACGGGCGTTGCCAGACTTGTACACTATTGGGTTCCCCGCCGTCTAGCAGACAGGGGCGAAGTGACGGGTTGGCGGGCCTCGCCCAATCATGGCCACCAGGCGTATGCGACTTGGAAGATCAGGATGAGCGCCATGACGAAAAGGGTCTTGTTGAGCCAGCCGTAATACGTCGCGGTGTGGGCGCGGCTTCTCACCCGTGCTCCCCAGGCGAGGAAGAGGAGGCCGAGCAGCGTGAGGGGCACGGTGGTGAAGACCACCAGGCGCGTGATCTCGCCCGCGGCGGCGAGGGTCGCTGCCTGGGTCGCCTTTCCGAAAACGAAGCACAAGTTCATGATCTGGACCATGGCGGTAGGGGCGAGGCCCAAGGCCATGAAATAGATCACCAGGGGCGGGATGGAAACGCTCACGGTACCCGATAGGAAGCCAGCGAAGAGCCCCACGCCCGCCTCTGCCGTGCGCGGGGCGCGCTTGAGCCAGTCCCAGGAGAGCTTTCGCAGCCGCGCCATGTTGAGATAGACGAGAATCATGAAAGCCAGCAGCAACTTGAGCGGCTCCGCCGGCACGGCGAGCAGCACCTTGGTGCCGAGCACGGCGCCGATGGGCATGTACAGGGCCACCCGCCAGTGGCGTCCCAGGCTCTCTCGCCAGCGGCCTCCCTGGGCGATCAAGTAGAGGTTGACCGCGATGTTGGGTAGCACCGTGAGGATCACTGCGGTCTTCAGCTCGGTGACCAGGGCGATCAGGGCGATGGTGATCAAGGGAAAGCCCATCCCCATGACGCCGTGGATCCAGCCGGCCGCGGCGACCACCAAAACCGCCCAGATCATCCAGGGCGAAGTGATGAACGCGTCGATTTCTCCCATCTGCTGGGTCGTCTCGGTGAGTATCTTGGTCAGCCTGGGAAAAGGCGCAGGATAGCGGTGAGCGGCTGGCGGGTCATTGATCGGAGACAACGAAGGCGAGCAGTACGGCCGGGTTCAGGCCGCAAGAGTATTGTCCCGCGCCCCCTCCGCCCCGGGATTTTACGTTCGGGGCGCGCCCTGGCCCGCCGTGGACGAAGACAGATCTCCGACCGTCAGCTCATGATGTAGTTTTCGAGCTGACGGATGATGAACTGCTGCTCGGAGATGGTGTCCTTGACCAGGTCGCCGATGGAGATGACCCCGATTAACCGGTCGCCCTCCATGACGGGGAGGTGGCGCACCCGCTTGTCGGTCATGAGCGCCATGCATTCTTCGTTGGTCTGATCCGGCCGTACGTAGATCACCGGGGCGCTCATCACGTCCTTCACCAGGATGTCCCGGGGAGGTTTCTCCAGTAGGAACATCTTGCGGGCGAAATCCCGCTCGGACACGATGCCTATGGGCTTGCCGTTTTCCACCACGATGAGCGCCCCGACGTTGTGCTCGGCCATACGCTTCATCGCTTCCCGGGCGGTGGCGTCCGGGGAGATGGTGAGGACCTGATGGCCCTTCACCTCGAGGAGCTGCCTGACGGTTTTCATGCCGCCTCCCTTTTTGTTGGCTCGCGCAACGTCCACTTTTATTTTAGGCCACCCGGGAAGGAGGGCGCGGGCCACCTCCCCGGGCAGAGGGCGACCCCTCAGTCGATCAGCTCATAGGCGGGCAGGGTCAGGAACTCGACGAAATGGTCGTCGGCCGTGATCCGGTCGAAGAGCTGGGCGGCCTCCTCGTAGCGGCCGGCGTTCCACGCCTCCGAGCCCAGGTAGGTCTTCACCTTGAGCAGCTCCTCGGCGAGGAGGCGGCGGAAGAGATCCGTGGTCACCTTGCGGCCGTCCTCCAGCACCCCCTTGGGGGAGCGGATCCACTGCCAGATCTGGGAGCGGGCGATCTCGGCGGTGGCGGCATCTTCCATGAGATGAAACACGGGAACGCAGCCGTTGCCGGAGAGCCAGGCTCCCAGATACTGGATGCCCACCGAGATGTTGTTGCGCAGGCCCGCTTCGGTGATGGGCTTCTCCGGCTGGAAGTCAAGTAGGTCCCGAGCGCAGACCTGAACGTCGGGCCGCTGCTTGTCGTATTGGTTGGGCTTCGGCATGTACTGGTCAAAGACCGCCTTGGCCACCGGCACCAGGCCCGGGTGGGCGACCCAGGTGCCGTCGCAGCCGTCGGTCACTTCCCGGAGCTTGTCCTGCCGGACTTTCTCGAGCGCCTCTTCGTTGGCTTTGGGATCGTCCTTGATGGGAATCTGGGCCGCCATGCCTCCCATGGCTGGCGCGTTGCGGCGGTGGCAGGTCTTGACCAGCAGAAGCGCGTAGGCGCGCATGAAGGGGGCGGTCATGGTCACCTTGGCCCGGTCGGCCAGACAGAAGTTTTTGTTGGCGCGGAACTTTTTGATGCAGGAGAAAATGTAGTCCCAGCGGCCGATGTTCAGACCCGAGGAGTGTTCTTTGAGCTCCCACAGGATTTCGTCCATCTCGAAGGCGGCGAGCACGGTCTCGATCAGTACCGTCGCCTTGATGGTGCCCCGGGGGATACCCAGGGCATCCTGGGCCCAGTTGAACACGTCGTTCCACAACCGCGCCTCGCGATGGCTTTCCAGCTTGGGCAGGTAAAAATAGGGTCCCGTGCCCTGCCGGATGAGCTCCCGGGCGTTGTGGAAGAAGAACAACCCGAAATCGAACAGGGGACCGGACACCGGCTGGCCGTCCACCCGCATGTGCCGTTCGACCAGGTGCCAGCCCCGGGGCCGCACCAGCAGCACCGCGGTTTTGTCGTTCAGCCGGTAGTGCCTGCCCCCCTGCTCGAAGGTGATGGTGCGCCGCACGGCGTCCCGCAGGTTGCGCTGGCCGTCCACCATGTTGTGCCAGGTGGGACAGTTGGCGTCCTCGAAGTCCGCCATGTAGGTAGAGGCGCCGGAATTGAGGGCATTGATCACCATCTTGCGGTCGGTGGGCCCGGTGATCTCCACCCGTCGGTCCAGGAGATCTTGGGGCTGGGGGGCGACGGTCCATTCCGACTCCCGGATCTCCCGGGTGTCGGGGAGAAAATCGGGGAGCGCGCCGGCATCGAATGCCTTTTGCCGCTCGGCCCGGGCCTCCAGCAGCGCCTGCACCCGCCGGCCGAATTGCCGCTGTAGTTTGGCGACGAAGCCGACTGCGTCGGGGGTCAGGATCTCGGCGAATTCAGGAGAGATCGGGGCGATGATCTCGACGCCCGAAGGATATTCGAGGGGCTTGTTCATCTGCGCACTCCCTTGTCATCGTTGGCGGCATGGAAGCGGCCCATTATACTGCATTGCAGCAAACGCGCGACCGCTCGCGCGGGGAAAACCCCGGCTGAGCCTGCCCACTTTTGATTTTCAAGAATAGCGCTCTCTGGGAGGAGGGGAAACCCGACATTGGGCCTCGCTGGGGCCCGCAGGCTCCTCAGGCGCCGGCAGGGACGAGGCGCTGCCGCAGGAAGGCGCTCGTGGCGTCCACGGCGAGCACCAGCAAGAGCATGGCGGCGATGAGAGTAAGCGCTTGCTGTTGCTGAAATAGGCTCAAGGACACGTAGAGCATCTGCCCGAGGCCTCCTGCACCGACGAATCCCAAGACGGTGGCCATGCGGATGTTGATCTCCCAGCGGTACAGGGTATAGGCCACACACTGGGGAAAGATGCTGGGCAGCGTCCCATAGAGAAAGGCCAGCACCGGGGGCGCGCCGCTTTCCTTGAGGACTTGGGCCGGCGCGGGCCTGGCGTTTTCCAGCGTCTCGGCGAAGAGCCGGCCCAACACCCCGCTCGTGTGCAAGGCGAGGGCGAGGGTGCCAGCGAAAGGCCCTAGTCCCGCCGCCAGCACCATGAGGGCCGCCCAGACCAGCTCGGGGACCGAGCGCAGGAAATTGAGCAAGAGCCGGGAAGGGAGCCGCAGGAGCGGTCCGAAGCGCCCCGCCGCCGGAAGAGAGAGGGCGAATCCCCCAAGCACGGCCAGCCCAGTCCCCACGGCGGAAATGGCCAAGGTTTCCCCGACTCCCTGGGCGAGCCCCCGCAGCAAGGCGGGGGAGAGATCCGGCGGGAAAAAGCCCCGGGCGTAGGCGAGCATCTGCCGGGCTGCCTCCGGGGAAAACAGGGCCTGCAAGTTCAAGGACAAGGCGTTGAAGGAAAGGGCGACCGCGAGCGTCAGCCCCATCCCCACCAGCCAGCGCTCCGCCCTCATGCCACCGCCCTGCGCAGTAGCGCGCTCACGCCGTCGGCCAGAAGCACAAGAAGCAGGAAGGTGAGGAGCAAGGTGCACACCTCTCCGCCTGCCAGCATACGCATGGACAGCTCCATCTGCTGGCCCAGACCGCCGGCGCCCACGAACCCCATGATGACCGAGGCCCGCACCGCGCATTCCCAGCGGTAGACGCTATAGGACACCACTTCGGGTGCCGCCGCAGGCAGCACGCCGTAGAGGAAAGCCCCTAGGCGCCCTGCACCTGCCTCCAGCAGCGCTCGGGCGGGGCGGGTGTCTGCCGACTCGAAGATCTCCGCATAGACTTTGCCCAGCATGCCCCCGTAGCTCACGGCGATGGCGAACACTGCCGCCGCGGGGCCTAGGCCCACCGCCCGCACCAGAAGCAGGGCCCATACGATCTCCGGGACCCCCCGCAGTACCACCAGCAGCAGGCGCAAGGCTGCCCGAACCGCCTGGCCCAGCCCTCGGCCGGGCCCCGGCCCGAGGCGGGAGATGGACAGGCTGCGGGTCACGGCGAAGGCGAGGGGGAAGGCGATCCCCATGGCCAGAAAAGTGCCGGCGGTGGCCATGGCCAGGGTTTCCAGGGTGGCCCTCACGGTGAGGCGCAGGAATTCGGCGTGGAGGGCGGGCGGAAGGAACAGGGCAAAAAATTGGCCCATAGTTTCCCGAGGGCGTGCGTCGAAGAACACCCCTGGGTCGAACTCGGTCCAGCGCAGCCCGGGCACCAGCAGGGCGAGGAAAAGCACCGTGACAGCAAGGCGGGGCAGCGCCGCCGGGTCCCGGTGACGAGGAGTCAATAGCATAGGGGCTTGCGGGCAATACCCCGGCTCGGGGCGGCGAGGGGACGCCCGTCCTGGGTGGGCGGCACCGGGGTCTCGCCCGCGTAGAGGGATTCCAGCAGACCGTCGCTGACCCGCACCGGCGGAAGATCAAACAGGATCTCCCCGTCTTTCAGGCCGATCACCCGGGGAAACCAGCGCAAGGCCAAGTCCACCGCGTGTAGACTCGCCAGCAAGACGACACCCCGGGCCTGGGCGTCCCGCTGGAGCTCTGCGAGGACCCGATCCGCCAGGACGGGATCTAGGGAGGAGACCGGCTCGTCGGCCAGCATCAGGTCCGGCTGCTGGTAGAGCAGGCGGGCCACGGCGACCCGCTGGAGCTGCCCCCCGGAGAGCCGGTCGCAGCGTTCGAAAAGCCGTTCCGCCAGGTCCAGCCGGGCGAGGGCTGCCCGGGCGCCGGGGATATCCGCAGGATAGACGAGGGAGGCCAAGGCTTTCCACCAGGGCCAGCGACCCAGGCGGCCGGCCAGCACGGCCGTTACGGCGCGCTGCCGGGGCGGGAGGG
>NZ_DAIRTR010000015.1:0-33920 GCF_036803785.1 Pelomicrobium sp.
CCGCCGCGGTAGAGACCTCCAACAACGTGTACAACGAGGTCCTATGCCGCTCGATGTCCGACATCACGATGCTTATGACGGACACGCCCCAGGGACCTTACCCGTACGCCGGCATCCCGTGGTTTTCCACCGCCTTCGGGCGCGACGGCATCATCACGGCGCTCGAGCTGTTGCTGATCGACCCGGAGATCGCGCGCGGGGTGCTGCAGTTTCTGGCAGCTCACCAGGCGACGGACGAAGATCCTCGCGCGGATGCCGAGCCGGGGAAGATTCTGCACGAAACCCGCCAGTGCGAGCTGGCACGGCTTAAAGAAATCCCTTTTGCTCGATACTATGGTTCGGTCGATTCGACGCCCCTGTTCGTGGTCCTCGCGGGCCTTTATTGGGAGCGAACGGGAGACAAGGACACGCTTGAGCGCATCTGGCCCCACGTCAAGGCGGCCATCGAATGGATAGACCGATATGGAGACCGGGACGGTGACGGTTTCGTCGAATATGCCCGTAAGTCTCCCACAGGACTCGCCAACCAGGGTTGGAAGGACTCCGAGGACGCGGTGTTCCATGCCGACGGGACGCTGGCCCGGGGTGCCATCGCCTTGGTGGAAGTGCAGGGCTATGTTTATCTCGCCCGCCGGCTCGCCGCCCGCGTGGCCCGGGCGCTGGGGGAGCCGAATGTCGCCGTGCGCCAGGAAAACCAGGCGGAGATTTTGCGGCAACGGTTCGAAGAGCGGTTCTGGTGCGAGGAGCTCGGCCTCTATGTCCTGGCCCTCGACGGAGACAAGCGGCCGTGCCGGGTACGCACTTCCAATGCCGGGCAGGTCCTCTTCTCCGGCATCGCCAGCCCGCCGCGGGCGGCCCGTGTTGCGCGGGCCCTCTTCGGGAGCGATTTCTTTACCGGCTGGGGGATTCGCACGGTAAGCTCCCGGGAAGCGAGATTCAATCCCGCCTCCTACCACAACGGATCGGTATGGCCCCATGACAATGCCTTGATCGGCCTGGGGCTGGCTCGCTATGGCCACACGGATCAAGCGATCCGGCTCATCGAGGCCTTGTTCGAGGCGGCGACCCACATGGACCAGCGGCGCTTGCCGGAGCTGTTCTGCGGCTTCCGCCGCAAGCGTGACCGGGGGCCCACCCTCTACCCGGTAGCGTGCGCGCCCCAGGCTTGGGCGGCAGCGGCGCCTTTCGCCCTGTTGCAGGCGTGCCTGGGGTTCGAATTCGACGCCGCTTCCCGGGCACTGCGCCTGCGCCATCCCCGCCTTCCGGAGTTTCTCGACTGGGTTCGCGTGCGCAACCTGCGCATCGGCGAGACTCGGATCGACATCCTGTTGCGCCGCCACGGCACAGACGTGGCAGTGAACGTGTTGCAGCGGAGCGGACCCGCCGAGGTGGAAGTCATCCTCTGAGCCACGGCGCGCGCCCTGGGGAAATTTCCTTCCCTTCTTGCCTTCTCGACCCTGAAGTCGATCCCAGGGTTTAGGCTGAAATTTCTCGGCAGTTCTTGTTTGTTTTCGGACGAGCGTTTTGCCAACCCATGTAGCACGAGCTCCATCGCCCGTTCCGGGACCGGATAGAGGGCCCTTGAGTGATCGCCTTGTGTTGTTCATCGTCGCCGGCTCGCGGTGATGATCCGGATGCTCGCGCCCGGGGATCTCGGCCGAGTGGTGTGTATGCTACCGCTTACCGTCGCGCCCCAGGCTCGCCGGCTGAGGAAGAAAGCGCCCGCCATCCTGATTCGCCCACAGCCGTGTAAGTGCTCGGGGTCCTGTTGCCGCAGGGTAGACTCCGGGCGTATACTTTTTGATGCGGAGATGGCATTCCTCCTTTAACCGCCGTCCTCTTTGTGGCCGGCTGATGATGCCTACGGTTGTTTCCGGAAGCGTTCGGAACGCGTAGGCTCATCTGAAATCTCCGAGCTTTTTGGCCTGCGCCCAGCGCTCCGGTCTACCAAGAACCCGATAAGAAAGGAGCGCCATGGGTACGTCCAACTTCGCTGCCATCAGTGTGGGTGCCTCGCTGGGGGCTTCGTTGCGCTGGTGGCTGGGCCATCGGCTGAATCCCGTCTTTCCCACCCTCCCTCTCGGCACCCTGGCTGCCAACCTGCTTGGCGGCTTCCTGATCGGCGTCGCCGTTGCCTTCTTCAACAAACATCCCGGCCTGTCGCCGCAGATGCGGCTAATGGTTATCACCGGTTTTCTGGGCGGTTTGACAACTTTTTCTACTTTCTCTGCCGAGGTCGTGTCCTTGATCGGTCGCGGCGAATATCTCTGGGCGCTCGGGGCAGTGGGCTTGCACTTGCTCGGCGCTCTGCTGCTGACCGGACTGGGTATTTTGAGCGTTCAACTGGTGTCGGGTGTGTAATTCGATGGAGGAAGTCACCATGGAAGGGTCGTTTCTCCGCTTCTACGTGCACGAGAACGCACGCCACCGCCACCGCCTCCTGTGGGAGTGGCTGCTCGAAGAGGCCAACCGCATGGGCATCCGCGGCGGCTCGGCGTTTCGCGCCATGGCTGGCTTCGGGCGGCACCACGTGCTGCACGAGAACCACTTCTTCGAGCTGGCCGGCACCCTCACCGTGGAGGTGGAGTTCATCGTCACGCCGCAGGAGGCGAGGCGGCTGCTGGAGCGCATCGAGCAGGAGAAAATCCGGGTCTTCTATGCCCACATCCCAGCCCGCTTCGGCGTGCTCAACCCCGACGAGGAGGACCCGCCGTTCCTGGCTCAGGCGTCGCAAGGAGAGAAGCCATGACCGAAACCTGGGCGCTCGCAGCTTTATGGCTCGGGCTGGCACTTGCGGCAAGCCTCCTTTCTATCTGGCTGCGCGTCGCAACCGCCCTGTCCGAAATCGTAGTAGGCACCATCGCCCAGCTCTTCATCGGCGCCGCGGCTGGCACCGCAGCCTTGGGGGCGGATGCCTCGTGGATCAAGTTCCTTTCCGGTACCGGAGCCATCGTGCTCACCTTTCTCGCGGGCGCAGAGCTCGATCCCGAGGTCTTTAGGCTTAAATGGAAGGAGGCGGCCGCTGTCGGTCTAGCAAGCTTTTTTGTCCCTTTTTTGGGCTGCGCTGCCGCCGCCCGATGGCTTCTGGGCTGGGATCCGTGGGCAAGCTGGCTCGCCGGCATCGCCATGTCCACGACCTCGGTGGCCGTGGTCTATGCCGTAATGCTGGAGTTCGGCTTCAACATGACTGATTATGGCAAGACGGTACTCGCTGCCTGTTTCGTGACCGATCTGGGCACGGTGCTGGCCCTCGGGCTCATTTTCGCTCCTTTCACCTGGAAGACACTGATTTTCGTCGGTGTCGGCACCCTTGTGTTTTTTGTGCTGCCCTGGCTTACCCCGCGCTTTTTCCGGCGCTATGGCAACCGGCCCTCGGAGCTGGAGGCGAAGTTTCTGCTTTTCTTCTTGTTCGGCATGGGAGCGCTCGCCGTTTGGGCCGATAGCGAGGCAGTGCTCCCCGCCTACTTGATCGGCATGGTGTTGGCGGGCACCGTGGGCAGGGATCATGCCTTGGTGCGGCGCCTGCGCACGCTCACTTTCGGTTTGCTCACCCCATTCTATTTTATTCGTGCCGGCTCTTTCGTCTCGTTGCCAGCGCTGATGGCTGCCCCGGGAGCGTTTCTTTTGTTGCTGTTCGTGAAGATGGGGACCAAGTTTATCGGCGTGTTCCCGGTAACCAAGGCTTACGGTGCACCGGGGAAGGAGGCGACCTACACCACGCTGCTTATGTCGACAGGGCTCACCTTCGGCACCATCTCGGCGCTGTTCGGATTATCGCGCCAGATCATCGACCAGGCGCAGTACTCGGCCTTGGTGGCCGCGGTCATCGGCAGTGCTGTGATCCCGACCCTGATCGCCAACGCCTTCTTCTTTCCGCATCACCATCTGCACCTGAAAAAGGAAGTTAGTTCCCAGGAGGACACAACCGTGGCTGGCACGAAGGCAAAATTGGAGGCAAAAACATGATCAAGAAAATCTTGTTGGCCTACGATGGTTCCGAGCCTTCCACCAAGGCGTTCGCCATGGCGGCTGAGCTGGCGAGCCGCTATCAAGCCGAGCTCTGCGTATTGACGGTCGCCCAAGTGCCGGAATTCGGCGAGGACGTGGAAACTGAAGCAGTCATCGAGCATTCGCGCGACTACCATCAGAGCCTGCTCGATAAGCTCAAGCAGCAGATCGATCGACAGGGGATCATGGCGTCGCTGCAGATCGCGGTCGGACATCCGGCGCAACAAATCCTCGAATACGCCGGGCGGCAGGCCGTGGATCTGATCGTCCTTGGTCACCGTGGCCGGGGTGCGTTCGACCGGTGGCGGCTGGGCTCGGTTACCCACCGGGTGATCAGCTACGCGGAGTGCGCCGTCCTGGTGGTGCGCTGAGGAAAGACTTTTGCTGTGTTGAGAGTTGACATCCCCGATTTCGCCACGGTAGAGCTCATGCATCTCGTTTTGGATTACAACGGCACGCTGGCCCTCGACGGCGAGCTTTTGCCGGATGTGCGCGAGCGTCTGCAGCGGCTGTCCGCTGCGCTCAGCATCCACGTGGTGACCGGCGACACCTTCGGCACGGCCCGCGCACGCCTGGCGGGGCTTCCGTGTCAATTGTCGATCCTGCCGCAGCGGGGCCAGGCCGAAGCGAAACGAGTCTACGTGGAGCATCTCGGCGCCGGTTGCGCCTGCATCGGCAACGGCCGCAACGATCATCTGATGTTGAAGGCTGCAGCGCTGGCAATCGCTGTTGTGCAGCAGGAAGGCGCTTGGGGAGATACCCTGACGAGCGCGCAGGTCATCGTGCGGGATATTCGCGACGCCTTGGATCTACTTCTTTATCCTCAGCGACTGGTAGCCACCTTGCGAGGCTGAGCCGGTGGGTTTGGACACTTCCTCTATTTGGGGTGAGGGGAAGACGCCTCTCGCCAGCCGCACGTGATCGTAGAGGCCGGGAGACTGGACTGGAGCACGTGGAACGACAACCCTGTTTTTGCCTCGAATGCTTCGCTCTGATGCCGGCCGAAGCGCGGGTCTGTCCCCACTGCGGAGAGGATCAAGAGCGACTGAAGGAAAGGGACTACCGCGCGAGGCTCCTGCACGCCTTACGACACCCGTTGTCGGAGGTGCGCATGCGTGCGATCATCGCCCTCGGCTGGCAGGGCGAGCCGGACGCGGCCTCGGCCCTGGTGGACTGTGCCTTGCGCCATCCGGTGGACGTGGTTGAGGGGTTAGAGATCGTCCGGAGCCTGGCACGGATAGAGGGCCGGCACCCCGGAGTGGGGGCGCTTGAGCGCTTGCTCGAATTGCATCCCGCCCATGCGGTCCGCGCGGCGGCATTGCGGGCTTTGGGAGGAGAAGCGCCCGATACGGAATCCAAATAAAATAAAGGAACAGGGATCTCCATGGAATCTGCGCAACAAGAAAAACCACCCATGAAAGCCGCTGCACCCGTTCGAAGCATTGCCAGCTCTGCCGGCCCTGGCATTCCGCCCGCCATCTGGGCGCTCGGCTTCGTCAGCCTCCTCATGGACATCTCCTCGGAGATGATCCACAGCCTGCTGCCGGTCTTCCTGGTGACGGCCGTGGGTGCCAGCGCCGTCGTGGTCGGGCTGATCGAGGGGCTGGGGGAAGCGACCGCCCTGATCGTGAAGGTGTTCTCGGGGACGCTTTCCGACTACTGGGGAAAGCGCAAGCCCCTGACCCTCCTGGGCTACGGGTTGGGAGCGCTTTCCAAACCCTTGTTCGCCCTGGCGACGAGCGCCGGCCTGGTCCTCGTCGCGCGGCTCATGGACCGGGTGGGCAAGGGCATCCGCGGAGCGCCGCGAGATGCGCTGGTGGCGGACATCGCGCCCCCCGAAGTGCGCGGGGCGGCCTTTGGTCTGCGCCAATCCCTCGACACGGTGGGGGCCTTTCTCGGGCCCCTGCTCGCCATGGGGTTGATGCTGCTGTGGGCGAACGATTTCCGGGCCGTGTTCTGGGTGGCCGTCATCCCCGGGTTTCTGGCGGTGGCGCTCCTCTTCTTCGGCGTGCGGGAGCCGGAACGGCAGGCGGGGCAGGGGATCGTCCATCCGATCCGCCGGGAGAGCCTGCGCCGGCTGTCGGCCGCCTACTGGTGGGTGGTGGCGATCGGCGCCGTGTTCACCCTGGCGCGCTTTTCCGAGGCGTTTCTCATCCTGCGCGCCCAGCAGGGAGGATTGCCCGTGGCCCTCGCGCCCCTGGTGCTGATCGGCATGAACGTGGTCTATGCGGCTTCGGCCTATCCCTTCGGCAGGCTTTCCGACCGGATGAGCCACACCCGACTGCTGGTACTGGGGCTTTCCATCCTGATCGGCGCGGACCTCTCGCTGGCGTATAGCCACCACTGGGGCTGGGTAGGGACCGGCATCGCTTTGTGGGGCTTGCACATGGGCATCACCCAGGGGCTCTTGGCGACCATGGTGGCCGACGCCGCGCCGGCGGAATTGAGGGGCACCGCCTACGGCTTCTTCAATCTGATGAGCGGCCTCGCCATGCTCCTCGCCAGCGCTTTGGCGGGGCTGCTGTGGGACCGGTTCGGAGCTTCGTTCACGTTTATCGCGGGGGCCGCTTTCAGCGCCCTCGCCCTGACGATCCTCCTGGTCCGGGGCAGGCGTCCGACGGCCCGAAACGGGGACGCCTTCCGCGATTCCCCTGTTTGACCGGATGCACCGTCCTCGAGCGGTTCGGGAACGAGCCGGTTAAAATCTCTGCATGAAACCCATCGAGAAGTCCGACTCCGCCTCCGCGCCGGAAGCTGTCCGGGGCAACCGCTTCGACCGCCTGGAATGGGCCGGGGCGTTCGGGGATCTCGGGACGCTGATCCCCTTCGTCGTCGCCTACATCGGCGTCCTGAAGATGGATCCTCTTGGAATACTCCTCGGGTTCGGGATTCCGATGCTGGTGTGCGGCGCCTACTATCGCACCCCGTTCCCGGTGCAGCCCATGAAGGCGGTGGGGGCCATCGCCACGGCCCAGGCGGCCCAGACCTTCGTCGTTACGCCCGCGGCGGTGTACGGCGCATCCCTGGTCACGGGGCTCGTCTGGCTCGCTCTCGGGCTTACCGGTGCCGCCGACCGGGTGGCGCGCCTGGTGGCTCGGCCGGTAGTGGTCGGGATTGTTCTTGGCCTGGGCATGAGCTTCATGCTGCAGGGCGCCAAATGGATGTCGAAGGGATGGCTCCTGAGCGCTTTCGGGCTGGCGGGGACCGTGCTGCTGCTCACCAACCGCACGTTTCCCGCCATGTTCGCGCTGCTCCTGTTCGGGTTCGGCGCGGGCGCAGTGCAGAGCCCGGAGCTTATCGGAAGCCTGGTGGAGGCGCGGCTCGAGCTGCGACTGCCCTCGTTCGCCCTTTCCGGCCTGACGCTGGACGCCTTCCTGATCGGCGCCGTGTTCCTGGCGCTGCCTCAGGTTCCCCTCACCCTGGGCAACGCCATCATTGCCATCACCGAGGAGAACAACCGCCTGTTCCCCGACCGCAAGGTCTCCGAGCGCACGGTGGCCACTTCCACCGGCGTGCTCAACCTGTTCGGCGCTACAGTGGGCGGTGTGCCCATGTGCCACGGCGCGGGCGGAATGGCCGGGCACGTGCGCTTCGGCGCCCGCACCGGCGGCGCCCTCATCATCCTCGGCGCCCTTCTCACGGTGCTCGGGTTGTTTTTCAGCGGCTCGGTGGAGGCCCTGTTCCGCCTGCTGCCGCAGCCGATCCTCGGCGTGATCCTGTTCCTCACCGGCGCCCAGCTCGCCCTCGGGGCGTGCGAATTCAGCCGCGACAAGCGGGAGCGGTTCATCACCCTGGTGACGGCGGGGCTCGCGGTGTGGAACGTGGGGCTCGCTTTCGTTGCCGGCATGGCCGCCCACGCTATCCACCGCCGCGGGTGGCTCAGGCTATGAGGAGCTTCCTCGCTCCACTGCGGCTGCTGCAGGTGGGTTGATCGAGGACACGGTTGTGGGCACATCGGTTGCCGACAGGAGCCACAGCGCGTTGGCGACCACCAGCAGCGACGCGCCCACCAGCGACGGCGATGGTCATGAGCAGATTCATGTCCGGTCGCAGCTGCCTCGCGGCGTGCCACGCTTTGACGATCACGTAGCGTCCGCCAAGCAGGATCGCCAGCGCGTAGGCGGCCATCACCGGAAGTGGCGTTGCGTTGGCCTCGTGGCCGCCGGGCAGCCGCAAGGCCTCGTGGAGCCCGCCCGCCCACAAGATGTCCAGCACGAAGCCCGCCGCCGTAGCGATCCCGCTCAATGCGGTGAGCCACGCCTGTGCGGAGTGGCGTCGGGTGTCAAAGCCCGCCGGTGGTGCGCCAGGGGACAGGCGCTCGGCGCGCATCCCGGTCCGCGCAACGGCCTCGAGGATGACCCGATCCGGCACCTGGGATGCGCTCTCCGCCACGGTCATGCGCCAGTTGATCACGTCGAAGGCGAGCCGGTCCGCGCCGCCGACTACCGGACCGACAGCGGCCTGCAACGCCTGGACTTCGTCAGCGCAGTCCAACCCCTGGACCCGGAACGTGCGTCCGGGTGCGGGCTCGGGGTGGCCGCCTGTTCCGGCCGTTACGATTTGGCAGCGGTCGGTACCGCAGCTTTGCGGTCCGCGGACCTCTGGCGGATCCGGGAGTCTCGTGCCGAGCCTCTGGTGTGGCATTCGACCCCCGGGCGCCGGCCGGGAACTTTGTTCATCCGCCACAGCCGGGAGCTGGGATTCCCGTTGCCGGCGATCCGCGAGCTGCTGCGGCTTGCCGATCACCCCGAGCAAACGTGCACTGTTGCCGACCGCATCGCGCGGGAGCAGTTGGAGCAGGTGGAGCGCCGTATCGGGCGGCTGGTTGCGCTCCGGGAGGAACTGAACCGTATGATCGCCCAATGCGCCGGCGGCCAGGTGGCCGATTGCCGCGTGATCGAAGTGTTGGCCGATCACCATCAGTGCTTGCACTCGGACCATTGCGCCAGTTGAACACCGCCCCGGGCGTGTGGCGCTCCTTCCCGATGCCAGGCGGGCAAGGTGCGATGGCTTAAACGCGCGCGCCGCTGATACGCACGGCTTGCTCCACCGCGCTCACCAGGACCCAGCCCGCCTCCTGCTGCCCGGTTCGCCCGTACTTTTCGATGAGATCAACGATGGCCGAGGCGTCGTCGTCCCTGCACAGAAGCTCAAGCTTGGCCTCGCGGATGACCGACCGCGCCAGTTCCATCGAATATCGCTGTTCGGCGGAGTCCAGCGCGCGCAGCAGGCTCTCGGTATGGGAAACGTTGAGGTTGTGGCATGCGGCCGGGCCCCCCGAACCGAGGTAGCCCGCATCGCTCAGCGCCTGGATCACATCGGCGACCCGGTTCAAGTGAACGAAGGCCTTGATCTCTTTCATGGCTGTCCTCCGTTGGCGTTGTCGTTGGTCATTGCCTCTTGCCGCCGCTCGCGCCAAGTTTCGACCCATTCGTAGGCGAGCGGCAGTATCAGCAGGGTGAGGGTGGTGGAGGTGAAGAGACCACCCACCACCACCGTGGCAAGCGGCCGCTGGGTCTCCGCGCCGACTCCTTGCGAAAGGAGCATCGGAATCAGGCCGAGGATCGCGACCGACGCGGTCATCAGGACCGGCCGCAGGCGCAGTGCTGCACCCTCGCGTACCGCTTCGCGCACGGAATAGCCCCTGCGGCGCAGCTCGTTGAATAAGGAGACGAGCACGATGCCGTTGAGCATCGCCACGCCGAACACCGCAATGAACCCAATCGCCGACGGTACCGAGACGTACTGCCCGGTCACGAAGAGCCCGAACACCCCGCCGATCACCGCAAACGGCACGTTGGCGATGATGAGCGCCGCGTAGGTGAGCGAGTTAAACGCCGTGTACAGCAGCACGAAGATGAGCCCGATGGTGAGCGGGACGATGACTGCCAACCGAGCGAGCGCTCGCTGCTGGTTCTCGAAGGCGCCACCCCACTGGATCCAGTAGCCCTCCGGCAGATCGACCTGGGCCAGGATCTTGGCTTGCGCCTCCCGGACGAAGCCGTCCACGTCGCGTCCCCGAACGTCCATCTGCAACACTGCGTAGCGGCTCAACTGCTCGCGCCGGACGAAGGTGTAACCCTCGTCGGTGGTCACCGTGGCGAGCGCCGATAGGGGTACCAGGGCACCCTCGCCAGTGCGCACAGGGACGCTTTCGATGGCACGAACGCTGTTGCGGAACGGCTCATCCAGCCGCACCACGATGTCGAAGCGGCGGTTGCCGTCGATCAGCGTGCTCACCGCCTCGCCGCCTATGCCCGCGCGGACCACCTCCAGCAGCTCGTCGGCGTTGATGCCGTAGCGCGCGGCTCGGTCGCGGTCCACTTTCACCACCACCTGCGGTTTGCCCTTGTTGGCTTCCAGCGACAGGTTGGCGATCCCGGGCACAGACTCCAGCACCGGCTTTATTTGTTCCGCCAGGCGGTCAAGCATGGCCAGCTCGGGCCCGTAGACCTTCAGCGCCAGGGTCGCGCGCACGCCCGAGATCAGCTCTTCGACCCGCATCTGGATAGGCTGTGTGGCGGAGAATACCACCGTGGGAATTTCCTTCTCCAGGGTGTCGCGCATGCGGTCGGAAAGTTCCGGCATGCTCAGCTTTTCGGGCCACTCACTCTGCGGTTTTACCTCCACCAGCACCTCCATGTAGTTGGCGTCCGTGGTTTCGCCTTTCTCGGCTCGGCCGATGGTGGCGACCACCGACGTAGTCTGGGGAAAACGTTCCCGGAGGACAGCGCTCATCTGCCTGGACACGCGCACCGATTCCTCCAACGAGGTCGACGGTATGCCGGTTACGCGAAACATGATGGCGCCCTCCTGCAGGGTCGGCATGAACTCCTTACCGAGGAAGGGGAAAACGGCCGCCGCCGCAACCAGCAGCGCCAGCCCGATCCCGGCCACCACCCGCTTGCGATCGAGGGCCCACTGCAGTAGAGGCAAGTACCCCGCCTTGGCCCAGCGCATCAGTGCAGTCTCCCGCTCGGCGCTAGGCTTGAGCACCAGGGACGAGAGCACCGGCACCAGCGTCAGGGTGAGGAGCAGCGACCCTGCCATGGCGAAGCTGATGGTATAGGCCATGGGCTTGAACAGCTTGCCCTCCAGGCCTGTCAGCGAAAACAGCGGCAGGAACACCACGATGATGATCAGGATGGCGAACGCGATGGGGTTGGCCACTTCTCGCGCCGCCTCCAGGATCACGTGAGTGCGGTTCAACTGCCTGCCGCCTAAATGGGCGAGCAGCCGGAAGCTGTTTTCCACCATCACCACGGCGCCGTCCACCATCATGCCGATGCCGATGGCGAGGCCGGCCAAGGACATGAGATTGGCGGAAAGGCCGAAATGCTGCATGAGGATGAAGGCGATCAGCATGGCGAGCGGCAGAGTGACGATCACCACCAGCGCAGAACGCAGCTCGCCAAGGAACAGAAAGAGGATGATCGCCACCAGCACCGCTCCTTCGACCAGCACCCGCTCTGCAGTGGAGAGCGCTTTTTCCACGATATCGGTGCGGTCGTATACCGGGTTGATGGCGACGCCCGCGGGGAGCGCCTGCTTGGCCAGGGCGAGCTTCTGCTTCACCGCATCGGCCACGTTCTTAGCGTTTTCCCCGATGCGGGCAAGCGCGATGCCAAGGACCGTCTCCTCGCCGTTGCGCGTAACCGCGCCGAAGCGCAATGCCGGTCCCTCTTGGACCCGCGCCACGTCCAGCACCCGGATCGGGATGCCTTCCCGTTCGGCCACCACGATGCTCTCGATGTCCGCGACGGAGCCCACCAGGCCTAGGCCGCGAACCAGGTACTGTTCCCGTCCCAGGTTTACGTACTGCCCGCCCACCTGGCGGTTGTTGGCGGCGAGTGCCTCCATCACCGTCCTGAACGTGAGGCCGTACTTGATCAGCTTGCGCGGATCGATCAGCACCTGGTACTGCCGTTCGAACCCACCCCAGGACGTCACGTCGTCGACACCGGGCGCCGTGCGCAGCAACAGCCGGACGCTCCAGTCGTGCAGCGTGCGAAGGTCCATTGCGGAAAGCTTGCGGTCCGCAGATTCGACCGTATACCAGAACACCTGGCCCAGGCCGGAGCTGTTGGGACCAAGTTCCGGTTCCCCGTAGCCAGGCGGGATTCGCCCCTTGGCGTCCTGCAGGCGCTCGTTCACCAATCGACGGGCGAAATAGATGTCCACGTCGTCGCGGAAATACACGCTGACGTAGGACAGGCCGAACAGCGAGACCGAGCGGATGTACTCCACCCCGGGAAGACCGGCCATGGACGTTTCGATCGGGATGGTAAGCAGGTTTTCCACGTCCTCGGCGGCAAGGCCCGGCGATTCTGTGTAGATGTTGACCTGGTTGGGGGTGACGTCGGGAAAGGCGTCCACCGGCACCTGCTGCCAGGCGCGTGCGCCGAGAAAAGCGATCAGCGCAAACCCGAGCAGCACCAGGACGCGGTAACGCAGGGAGAGGTCGACGATGGCATTCAGCATGGCGGCTCCTCAGTGGGCGTGGCCTTCGCCGAGCTGCGACTTGAGCATGCGGGCTTTCAGCGCGTAAGCTCCCGCCACTGCCACCTTCTCCCCGGGCGCGAGGCCGGAGGCGATCAGCGTTCGGCCGCCGATGCGCTCGCCGGTCTCGACGGTGCGCGCCTCGAAGCCTTCGCCCTCCTCGACGAACACGGTGGGCCGCCCTTGCACCAGCACCACCGCTTCGTCGGGCACGCTGAGGCCTGAGCGCCGGCCGGGGGTTTCGATGGCGGCGCTGGCGAACATGCCGAGCTTCAGGCGGCCGTCCCGGTTCGGGACTTCGATCCGCACCTTTACCGTGCGTGTTTCCTTGTCCAGCACGCTGTCGATGTAGGCGATTTCCCCGCGGAATGATTCTTCCGGGTAGGCGGCGACCATTACCACCGCCGGGGCACCGACGCGCACCTTGGCCAAATCCCGCTCGAAGACGGCGGCCTCGATCCACGCGACCGACAGGTCGACGACGGTGAAAAGCACCTTGTCCCTGGCCACTACTTCGCCCATCACGGCCGACTTCTCCACGATCATTCCGGCGAATGGCGCCAGCACCGGCGCCACCGAAGTCCCGGCGCCTTCCTCCTTGGGCGAACCTCCCAAAAGGCGCAACCGGTCTTCGGCAGCGCGCAGGGCCGCGCTCGCCTTCTCCAGGTTACCTTGGGCTTCGAGGAAGCCCTTCTCCGGGATAACCTGCTCGGTGCGGAGCTTTTCGGCGCGCTGGAATGCTGCCAGCGCCACGGCATGCTCGCTCCGCGCCTGGCGCAAGGCGGCGTAGGCGTCGCCCAGTTCGGCGCTGTCGATGAGTGCCAGCGCCTGGCCGGCTCGCACCCGCTCGCCGAGGGCGGCGTTCACCTTGACGACACGCCCGCCGACCTGCGGCGTCACCAGGGCGTAGCGCTCGCGATTAGGGCGGATGGTGGCGGTGACAGTGAGCGTTTCGCTCACCTTTCCCTCGGCCACGGCTTCGACCCGAACACCGGCCTTTTTCCGCTCCTCCGCGGAGAGCTTGAGCACGTTTTCCCCGATGTGGGCGTCACGGCTTTCCCCATTGTGTGCTTTCTCATCGGCGTACCTGCCGGTAGGTGACGAAACCGTGGTATCGGCGGGACGGTTCTCGCCACAGGCGGCGAGGGCGAGCGATGCGATGAACAGGGCCAGCGCCGCGGCGGGACCCACGAAGTTCGGTTTCATGGGGTGCTCCAAGGGAAACAGTGTTCGAAATGGTCAGCGGCCGGACAGCGAGGGAATCCCGGCTGCACGTGCGAGCTCAGCCTGTACCAGGCGCAGCTCGGCCTCCGCTTCCAGCAGCTCGCGGCGGGCGTCCAGCGTCTGACGGTTCACCAGCAGCAGCTCGACCAGCCCGATTTCCCCCGCTTCGTAGGCCTTGGCGGAGAGCCGCTGGTTCTCGTCCAGGCTCGGCAACACGGAGCCGGCAAGGCGATCGACCCGGGTGCGCAGGCTCTGCAGCTTGCTCCACAGGGCGCTCACTTCCGCCCGGGCGTCGCGCAGCGCGCGACGGCGCTCGATCTCGACCTGGGTCAGCTCCGTCGTGGCCCGGCCGATGCCTGCCTCGTTGCGGCGAAACAAGGGCAAGGGAATCGAGAGACTCAGGCCGTTAATGCGTTCGCGACTCGTGTTCGAGCTTTCGCGCTCGGTGAATAGCCCGACGGTAATATCCGGATACACGCTCGCGCGCTCCAAGGACAGGCGGCCCCGGGCGGCCCGTTCCCGGTGTCCCAAGACCCGCAGGTCGGGCCGCTGGGTTGCGGCGTCGAGCAATTCCCGGAGGGTATACGCCGGTGGAGGCGTGGACAGATCTCCGACCGCCTGCGGTGCCACTCCTTGGGGAAGCTGCAGCGTCGCTGCCAGCTCGGAGCGGGCGTCGATCAGTTGTTCCTCCAGCATGGCAATCTGGTTCCGCGCCCGTTCCGCTTCCACGCGGGCGAGATTTCCCGCGAGGCGGCTGTCCTCGCCGGCAGCGACTCGCCGCTGCGTCAGCCGGGCGGCGTTTTCTATTAGCTCGAGTGATCGCTGCTCGAGCGCCAAGCGTTCTTGGAGCGCGAGCAGCTTGAAGAATCGTTGCTCCACCTCGGCCAGGATCCTGCGGCGCACGGCTTCGACGTTTTCCTTCGCTTCTGCGAGCGCCGCCTCGGCCGCCTGGCGCCGGTAGCCCTGCTGTCCGGCGATCTCGAACGTCTGGGCGATGCCCAGTTGCCACTCGCGGACCTTTTCGTCGGCTAACCCGGGCACTGGCGTGGTCCGCCAGCGGTGCTCTCCGGAGAGTTCCGGGTTGTTCCGTAGCGGTGCATCGGACTCCGTCTTCTCTCCTTCCGCTGCCCTGAGGGCAGCCTGCGCTGACTGCAAGGCGGGGTTAGTCCGTTCGGCGAGCTCGATGGCCTGATCAAAGGTGTACGTTTCGGCCGCCGCCGAAGAGGCGGCAAGCGCAAGGGCCAGCGCAAGCGCCGCCGTAGCGCGCGGCAGCCGCGCGCGGGTATGGGTGTCCACCATGGGTTTCCTTCGCGAGCTCGGCACGCGCGCCTACGCGCGCAACGCCGCGGTTCACAAACTGGAACGGCTAGGCTCGGAAGAAGGTACGGGGAGGTCGGTAAAGGCCCTTGGGCGAGAGACTAGGAATGAGGGAAGACGGGCCCATTGCGGGCCGGGCCGTGGGCAAAGGCGCGGTGGCTATGGGGCCAATGATCACCGGCTGCCCCAGGAAATGAAAGCCGAGATGGCTAAGGCAAGTGTCGTAAACGTTTCCGTTGAAACGATCAGGCGCCGCGGGATCAGCTTTGCTCCCAGCGTCTGGAGCGAGTCTCCACGTTTCCAGCGGCTGCTCCAGCGCCGCCGCCGACAGCTGCGGAGCAGAAGCCAGCAGATTCAGTAGAAGGGCAAAAATGAACGACCAGATGGTCGCGACCTTGTACTTCATGGGTGCCAGAGTATACCGATAGAAACTCGGCGGGGCAAGCCAGAGTATACCGATAGAAACTCGGCGGGGCAATTCGGCGGTTGACATTCGGCGGTTGCGTATTCCACTCATCCCGGCGCCGCGCGGCCGAAATAGATGTAGCTCATCGGCCGCGGTCCTTTCGCGTATTCCGTGGCGAGCTCCAGGATGCGGAAACCCGCCCCCCGGACCAGTTCGTCCATTTTCCGGTCTAGGTTACAGCCGCCGGCGAGCTTGTTCCACAGGGGGTTGAGCCGGCGCTGCCAGCGCTGGACCGAGGCTTCCGGCGCGAGCCCGTGCTCGGCGAAGAGCAGCACGCCTCCCGGTTTCAGCACCCGCCGCATTTCGGCGAGCGCCTTGAGGGGATTGGGGATGCTGCACAGGCTCCAGGTGGTGACCACGGTGTCGATGGAACGGTCATCGATCGGAATCTCCTCGGCCGAGCGGGCGAGAAGCTCCACCGGGAAAGGCGCTCCACGCACCTTTTTCTCCGCCATGCGCAGGAGCTCTTCCGACGGATCGACCGCATAGAGCCGATCCACCTGCGGCCCGTAAAAGGGCAGGTTGAGCCCGGAGCCGACCCCGACCTCCAGGGTGACGCCCCGGGCCTGGGGGAGAAGCTGGGCCCGGTAGCGGGTGGCCTCCTTGTTCCGCATCGCCAGGTCGGTGAGCCGCGGCAGGATCCACTTGTCGTAAAAACTCATGATCCCTTCCTTCGTTCCGTTTGGAAGCGATATGACCTGCCCAGATAGGCCCGGTTCGAGGTGGACAACCCGTGAGCGGGCCGTCCCTTCGCACCGGCTATTATCCGCCTATTTGACGGGCTTTATCCGATGCGCCCCAGGGCCGGGAAGGTTTCCAGCAGCCAGTAGCTGAACGCCGTGAGCTGGCCCGTCATCATGGCAATACCCATGAGCACCATGACGACGCCAGCCGCCGCCTGGAGCGGCCGGCCGGCGTGGCGCAAGGCCTTCAGTCGGCCCAGCAGCTCCCGCAGGAAGAGCGCGGAGAGCAGGAACGGCACGCCGAGGCCGAGGGCGTAGGCGGTGAGCAGCCTGACGCCCGTCGATATGGACTCCTGCATGGCGCCGGCGGTGAGGATCACGCCCAGCACCGGGCCGATGCACGGCGTCCAGCCGAAGCCGAACGCGAGCCCTAGCACGAAGGCGGCCGCGGGATGCCCCCCGGCGAGCCGAGGGTGGAAGCGCAGGTCCCGGTGAAACCAGGACACGTGGCGCATCATGCCCAGCATGAAAAGCCCAAAGACGATGATGATGGCACCGCCCACGATGTTCGCTTCATACCGGTACTGGAGCAGCAACCGGCCGAGGGCCGTGGCGCTGGCGCCTAAGGCGATGAAGACGGTGCTGAAACCCAGGACGAAGAACAGGCTCATGACCGCCGCATTCAACCGGGTGCGAGCGTCCATCTGCAGTGCTGAACCATGTAGCGACTTGCCGGCGACATAGGAAACGTAGGCGGGCACCAGCGGCAGCACGCAGGGGGAAAGAAACGAAACGATGCCTGCCACGAAGGCGGCGGTCAGGCCGATGGCGGAACTTTCGATCATGCTAGTGTCTTGTCCCGGAAATACCTCGCCGAGGGGAGGTGCTCGCAGGTGGGCCAGGAGGTCCGATCGTCATGCTCAACCTTGCACAAGTTATTTTCGGGACAGGCCACTAGGGGACCGTGTACTGAGCGTTGTATACCCGAATGACAGCCCGTCCCTTCCCAGGCGGACCCTCTCCCTGTCCCTCTCCCGCCGGGAGAGGGACCCACGGAAACTTGCGGTAACCGGGTTTCGCAGGGTGCGTAGAGCGCAGCGGAACGCGCTGCCGTGGCCTGTAAACCAGGCAGCGGTGCGCTAGAGCGCACCCTACGAGGCTCATCCTTTCCCCGTAGCGTCCGATCCGAACAGGCAGTTGCGCATCATGCCGCCGTCTTCATGCTCCAGGTTGTGGCAGTGGTACATGAAAAGTCCCGGCTCCGTGGGCGCGACGAGCACGCGCACCCGCTCGTCGGGAAAGATCAGGAAGGTGTCCTTGTAGCCCGCGTCGATCAATCCCTCCCGCAGGTCCTCGGGTATGTTCCCGCCGCTGCGTTCGAGGATGCGGAAACGCACCCCATGGATGTGGATGGGATGGGGCATGGGCATTCCCGGCCCGTCGTTGGAAAACGTCCACACGGTCCCTTCGTTCAGGGGAAGGCGCTCGTCGTCCGCGACCACCCCCATCTCGAAGCGGCGTCCGTTGAAAAAACCTCGCATGTGGCGAAACGCGAGTTGGGTGTAAATCGCATGCTTCCCTTCGCGCACATCGGACGTCGGCTCGGGGAGGCGGAGCGCTTCGCTGCGCACGCGCGCTTCGGTCGAAACGGTGAAGCGGGCGACCAGAAGCTCCTCGCCCTGGCCGGAGCCCATCATGCCTCTCATCATCCCGCCCATCATGCCGCCCATGCCACGGCCCATCATTCCACCCATCATTCCGCCCATGTCGCGGCCCATCATGCCCCCAGACATGCCTCCGGAGCCTCCACCCATCATGCCATCCATCATTCCATCCATCATCTCCAGGCCGGAAAACGCCTGGCTCACCAGGGCGACCTCCGCGCCGGCGCGGCGCTCGCCGAAGTCCTCCAGCAGCTCGACCCGCTCGAACGGCGCCAGCACCACGTACGGACGGGTCTGGGTGCCCTCCGCCGAGGAGAGGAGGCCGTTGTCGGTGGCAATGACGCGCATCGGGCGGCCGTCGGACCAGGCGAGCTTGTAGATCCGCGCGTTGGACACGTTGGCGAGCCGCAACCGGTAACTGCGAGGGGAGACCTTGAACGCCGCATCGGGCAAGCCGTTCACGAGCACCGTGTCGCCCAGCACGCCGTTCATGTCGTCCATCATCATGCGCTTGAACGCGAACTGGTTTTCCCGGCCGATGCGCCGGTCTTGGATGACCAGGCTCAACTCGTGCTCGGGCGCGGGAAGGCCGTAGGTCAGCTCCCCCCGTTCCCGCACGATCAAAAGCCCTGCCAGGCCGTAGTACACCTGCTTGCCGGTGAGCCCGTGGGGATGGGGGTGGTAGAGATAAGTCCCCGCCGGGTTTCGCACGGTGAAGTCATAGATGTA
Source organism: Pelomicrobium sp. (assembly GCF_036803785.1). NCBI lineage: Bacteria > Pseudomonadati > Pseudomonadota > Hydrogenophilia > Pelomicrobium > Pelomicrobium sp. The sequence goes on from NZ_DAIRTR010000015.1 coordinate 18,591, forward strand.
TTCGCTCCCCGGGCCGACTGCGTGATGGGGATGGCCGTCGGCCACGTCCGGCACGATCATCCCGTGCCAGTGGATGATGCTGGGCTCGTTCATTCGGTTCTCGAAATGGATGCGCACCCGCTCGCCGCGCCGCAATTCCAGCGTGGGACCCAGATAGCTCGAAGCGGGGCGCACCGCGTCCCGCCGCCCTTTGAGGACTTCCGCACGATAGCGCAGCACCCTGGTCTCGGGCCCGGACCAGATCGGCTTGCGGTCCGGAGAAGCCGTGACCCGCAGCACCAGGTCGGGTTCCTCGCCGGCGAGGGCGCGTTTTACCTCGATCGGGATCGCCAGGGTCGCCGCGGAGGCGGCGGTGGTCAACAGAAATCGGCGTCGCGTCCACATGGCATCTATCTCCTTCCGTTATTCAGGGCTTGGGCCTCTTTGGACGAGCTGCCTGCGCTGCCGGCGGCGCCGGTGCAGCAGGAACCCTCCGATGCCCAGAGCTGCGAAACCCGCTCCCAGCGCCGCCTGGAAAAAGACACCGCCCGGCCAGGATGGCTTGCGCTCCGACGGGCTGCCGGCGGCGGTCGGGGCGGCCGCCGAAGCGGCAGCGGGACCGTGATGGTCCGGGTAGAGCAGCGTGTTGATGAATGCGGTCACGCTGAGCGGCTGGACCTTGAGGCCGTGAAAGCGAGCCCGCAGGATTCCCGCTTGATCGATGACGTGGGTGACCACACCGTGCATCTGGAGGCCCTCCGCCGCCTGGGTGAACTCCAGCCCGTAGGCTTTGGCAAGCTGAATCCCGGTGTCGGGCTTTCCGGCGCCCCGGTACAGGAACACCCAATTGGCGGGGTCGAGGCCGTGGGCCTTGCCGTGGGCGCGCATGAGCTGGGCGGTGGCCGCGGCGTCCTCGGTGTCGGTCGCAACCGTGATGAACTGCACCTGGTCGCGCATCAGCGTGGTGTTGACCTGCTCCTGGATCCGGGCGATCAGCTCGCTGTGCAGCGGGCAGACGTCGGTGCAGCGCGAGTAGATGAAGTTGAGAACCACCACCTTGCCGCGGAAATCGGCGAGGGCGACTTTCCGGCCGGACGGGTCTTCCAGGGCGAAGCCCGGCGCTTCCCGGTCCGCGAGCTGGAGGTAGGGCTCCTTTTCCCGCAGCTCCCGCAGCACTTCGTCGGGGGAGTGGGCCCGAGCGGAAAACGCGGCGAAGAGCCCGAGGCTCAGAAGCAATACGGTCAATCGAATCATCACGGATTCACGATTCGCGAGCGCCGTCCTTCAAGTAGCGCCGGATGCGCTCCACGACCTCGGGTTTGTCCCATTCCACGGGCCCCACCACGCGCCAGAGCTCCCGCCCTTTGCGGTCCACCAGCAGCGTCGTGGGAAGCCCGACCGCGCCCAGCGCCGCCATCGCCTCCGCGCTAGCGTCCACGTAGATCTTGAGATGGCGAAGATCCATTTCGTCGAAGAAACTTTGCACCGCGAAGAGGCCTCCCCGGTCGATGGACAGGGCCACCACCTCGAAGTCCGGGCCGCCGAGCTTTTCCTGCAGCCGGGCAAGGCTAGGCATCTCCTTGCGGCAGGGCGGGCACCAGGTGGCCCAGAGGTTGAGCAGGATCACGCGCCCGCGGAAATCGGCGAGGGCGCGCGGCTTGCCGTCTGCGTCGACGAAGCGCAGCGGCGGCACGGGACGCCGGGCCTCGACGGGGGCGAATCCCGGGAGTTTTCCGTCGGCGGCGACTTCCGGGGTCGGATCGCCGCGGGTCTCGTCCCGCGCCGTGCTCAATTCGCGAACCACGCCCGCGACCGAGAGGCCGAGCACGGCCAGGCCCGCCGCGATGAGCCCGGTCCTGTTCACGGCGAGCCTCCCGGGCGCGGATTCGAAGCGCCCGCGGAGGCTGCTTCGGCCTGCAGCCGGGCGATCAGCGGGCGAAGCTTTTGTTCCAGGACTTCGGGGGTGATGGGCCCGATGTGCTTGTAGGCGATCCGGCCGTTGGGGTCGATCAGGAACGTCTCCGGCACTCCGTAGACGCCCCAGTCGATGGCGACCCGGCCGTCGAGATCCGCGCCGGTGCGGGTATAGGGATCCCCCAGAGTGTCCAGCCAGGCGGCCGCGTCGTCCGGCCGGTCCTTGTAGTTGAGCCCGTGGATAGGGATAAGGCCTTCGCGCTGGAGTTGCAAAAAAATGGGGTGCTCGATCCGGCAAGCGACGCACCAGGAGGCGAAGACGTTGACCAGGGACACCTCGCCCTTGAGGTCGCGGCTCGCGAGCCCCAGCGAGCGGCCCTTCACCGGCGGCAGGTCGAATGGAGGCACCGGCTTGCCGACGAGGGGCGAAGGAATCTCCCGCGGATCGCGGGTCAAACCGACCGCGAACAAGGTGACGATTCCCGCAAACAGCGCCACGGGTACGAGCGCGGTCCAGCGCAGCGCGCGGCGCGGCTGGGCGGCGGGGGTGCTGCCGGCGTTATTCGCTTTAGGGGTCATTCGCGTCTATGGGCACTGGTTCTTGACGAAGGCCGAGATCTCGGCCGGGTCCGAAAACACCACGAAGGCCCGGTCGCCCATCATGCCGGCGCCGAACAGCACTGGTTGGCCCTTCCTGGGTCCCCGATCGCTGGAATCGGTCTTGAACCGCAGGTTGAATTCCCAGATGGGAAACGTCTCGCCGTCGGCGGTGGTGACGTGGTAGGTGTCGCGGCAGTAGCGGATTTCCTTGACCAGGCTCTCCGGGTCGGCCTTCTTGAGATCGGCAAGCCGAGGCGCCTGCATCATGCCGCCTCTGCCGGTCGGGGCGGAAGCCGCTTTGCCCTCGGAGGCCGCCTTCAGATAGGCGATCAGGTCGGCGCGCACGCGGGCGTCGGGGATGCCGCGGAAGGTCATGAGGTTGCCTGGAATGAGCTTCGCTGGATCCTGTAGCCAAACGTCCAGGGTCTTTTCGTCCCACACCACGCCGGAATCCTTGAGCGCCTTGGAGTAGCGCTGGAAACCTTCCACCGTCGCCGCTTTGCGCCCGAAGACATCGGCCAGGCTCGGGCCCGTCAGGTGCTGTCCCGGCTCGATGGAGTGGCACGCTGCGCAGGCGCGGAAGGCCTGGGCGCCCCGGGCGGGATCGCCCGCGGCATCGGCATCCGCGGGAACGGCGGTACCGAGGAGCGCCAGGCTCAGCGCGGCGGGCAGCCAGAGCGTGTTCATCGTGTTTCTCCTCTCCTCTTTCGCGACGCTGCTCCCGGCCGGCTGGATTCGGTTTCCCAGGAAAAGGCGGCGCGCGATCCATAGGGAAGCCGCCGGCACCACGAGCCACTGGGCGAGGGGCGACAGGCCCACCTCCAGGTGCGGCACGACGGGCATCAGCTCCGAATAGGCCCAGCTCTTGCGCACGGCGGTGTTGAGCCACTCGCTATAGACGGTGTAGCCCGTACCGGCGGTCACCGCGACCGCGGTCACCCAGGGCCAGCGCCATTGGGGCAGCGCTCCGGCGCGGGTGAGGAGGAGGGCGGTGAAGAGGGCCGAGAGGCCGATCAGCACGTCGCCGCCGGTGCAATGGGCGACGGCGAAGGCGATCTCGGGCAGGGCCGACGCCCACAGGGTGTAGAGGGGGAGCTGGGCGACCTCCCAGGCGAGGCTCAGCGCCGCCAGGGTGGGGACGTAGGCAAGAAAAATGAAGCGCCACGATTGCAGGTCCCGGACCCAGCGCGGCGCGAAAAGCGCTTCGAAGGCGCTGCGACTCGTCATTTCACCTCCTGCTCCGCCAGGGCTTCCTTGCGCCACTCGATGACTTTCGGTGACCAGCGGCTCTCGATGAAGGCCAACGCCGCCCGGATCTCTTCGTCGGAGAGGATGTCCTTGAACGCTGGCATGTCGCTCTGGTAGCCGGGGGGCGCGTAGGGCGGGACGAGCCCGTGCTTGACGATGCCGAAGAGCACGGGCTCGGGGTGATGCCAGGTGTGGCCCGAGTCGTCATGGGGCGGGGCGGGCATGCGCCCGTCTGGACGACGGCGCTGCCAGTCGGGCTGGCCTTCCAGGTTGGCGCCATGGCAGGCGGCACAGTGGCGGTCGTAAACGCTCTTTCCAAGGGCCACCAGAGCTGCGTCCGCCCCTGGGGCCGCGGTCGTGCCCTGGCGGGATCCCTCCGCACGGGGCGCGTCGGAACGCGGCCACCTCGCCTCCGGCGCGTCCGGGCGCGTCGCCCAGTAGGCGAACGCGACAAACCCGGCGGCGAAGGCAATGATCCCGCCGGCGATCAACCGGGAGATCCACTTCGGAAACGGCGGCTTCTCGGTTTCGCTCATGGCGCAAGCTCCCGGACTGGAATGCCTGGACTCACAAGGTGCGTCCCCGGTCGGCGATCTGGGTCCACGTCTTGCCCCCATCCCGGGTGAGATAGACGCTGCGCTCGAAGGTGGCGATGGCGTATTCGTCCCGGCGCTTGGGGTTCTGGGCGATGTAGGCCACGGCGTCCCGCGTGAGCGGGGGCAGGGTCACGGGCTTTTTCCCGCGGGTTGCCAGATCCACCTGGGTGAGGGCCGGCTGGCCGTGGAAAGTCGCGGCCCACAGGCGCTTGCCGTCCAGGTCGAAGAACACGGCGAGACCTTGGACTCCCGTCATCACTGGCTCGAAGGTGGCGCCGGCATCCTTCGAGAGGAAGATCCCGCTTTGGGTCGCGGCGGCCACCGTCTTGGGATCGCTCGGATGCACGGCGAGGCCGATGACGTCCCCGGCGAGCCCCTTGGCTTCAGCGGGGCGCCAGGCGAAACCGTCGTCCAGGGTGTAGTGGAGGCCGCGCCGGGGCATGCGCGAATTGGGGTGCGGGTTGTAGACATAGACCGCGTTGGTTTCGTACCCGGTGGCGAGCACGTGAAAATCGGATTCCCCTTCCAGGCCGAGGCGCTGCCAGCTCTTGCCGTCGTCGTCGCTGCGGATGAGGCCGAACGGGTTCTTGAACCCGGTCCCGGGGGCCGGGTGCCCGCTGCTGTAGAACCGCTCCCGGGTGGCCGAGAAGCCCATGTAGTCGTGTTGCGGTCCGGGGGCCTTGGCCCAATGCCCTTCGTTATAGATCGCAAGGCCGTGATGGCTCGGGATGTAGAGCCGCGTACCGTCGGCGCTGTAGGCAAGGCCGTGCACGTGGGTGAGGGTGACGCCGGACTGGGCGGAAACCGCCCCCGGCAGGGCCAAGGCGAGGGCCGCGATGAACGGCAGAACCAAGGGCCCGAAGAAGGGTTTTCGTTTTTTCATCAAAGATGCTCCCATCGATGGAGTGACATCCGTCAATGCCTGGATGCTCCCCGCAGGTCCCGCTTCTTTCGGGAACGTCGGGCAAGCGTCCGGGAAGGGACGACGAAGACGCTGCGCGCGCGAGCACAGACCGCGGGCGTAGGGTAACCGCGCGCCCCCCAGGCTAACTGAGGTAGCGGTGCAGGCGGATGGGGATGGGGACTTCGGAACGGGGGCTTGCCAAAGGCGGCCGGGCACCGGCTTCGGGCCTCGGCAAGGGGTGCGCGGCCCACGCCACGAGCAGGGGCGGGACGAGATTCGCCGACGGCAGCTCCATGGGCACACCTGGCTCCAGGCCGTAGGGATTGGCCAGGCAATCGGCGGGCTTCGGAGCATGGTCGCAGCACGGGGCCGTGGCCAGGTCGGGAGCGCCGCCAGCCGCCTGGGCGGCCGCCGCTGACGGTGCACTGCCCAGGATGGCCAGGCAAATCTGGGCCGCCAGGCCCGTCTGCACAACGAGCAACAGGCCCAGCACCGCGAGCGTACGGTGGAAAATCCGGGGGAAAGGCCGGCGTTTCATTGCCCTGTAAGACTCAGCGATTGTTCCGTGAGTTCATGGGTGAGCTGAATTTTAACCCGCAATTTCACAAAGGGCCGGTATTTCAGCTTCTTTTTGGATAGAGATTTCGGACTCCCCTGAACTGGACCAGCGACGTTACGGCGCACCAGTATGGTGCACAAGGGGTAAACGATGCACCAGGATGGCCAGACCCATCCACCCCGGTCCCCGCCAAGCGGACCGTGAATGTTCACAACTTCCTGTATTTTTGAGAGAAATAAACCGGAGAGGGGAATGGCACGGGGCATGCTCATGGAGGTTCAGAACCCGTTCAAGTGGCCGGTGTCCGCCGATGCGTCTCTTTACTTTGTCTGCCGCTCCCTTGAGCTTGCTTTTGGCCAGTTCCTTGGCGTGGAGCGAGCCGGTTTCCTCTACCTCGGGAGTTGGCGGCGACGGTTTAGTTATTCAGGTCGAGGCGGGGGATTGGGGAACGGCAAGCCGGGATGTTGTGGAGGTGCTGCTTTATTCGGTGGCCAAGGAGCTGTGGGTGTTTTTCCCTGGGCATGCGTTGGCACCGATTCGGGTCATCCCCGGTTCCGGCAACCCGAAGGTGTACTACGAGAAGAGCACCCGGGGTGAATACGTGGTCCAGCTCACCGCCAGGAACCGGCGCTGGGCCCAGTACGCCTACCAGTTCGCCCACGAGTTCTGCCACGTGCTGTCCAACTTCGAGCGCAAAGAATTCCGCCACGGCGATCCAGTCGCGCCCAACCAGTGGTTCGAGGAATCCCTGTGCGAGGCGGCGGCGCTGTTTACGCTCAAGCGCATGGCGGTCCGGTGGGCGTCGGAGGCGCCCTACCCGCACTGGGCGGGCTACGCCCCGGCGCTACGGGAGTATGCGGACCGGCTGCAGAGCGAGCCTCACCGCCACGCGGTGCGGGCCATGGACCTCGCGGCCTGGGTGGCGCAGCGGGAACAGGCGTTGCGGGAGGACCCCTACCGGCGCGATGACAACGAGGTCTGCGCCAATGCGCTGTTGCCGTTGTTCGAGTCCAACCCCGCCCGCTGGGAAGTGCTGCGTTACCTCAACAGCCATCCGGGCGAAGCGTCCAAGCCGTTCGTTGAATACCTGGCCGGCTGGCATCGGGCCGTACCCGAGAAGCACCGCCGATTCCTGCAGCAAGTATCCGCCCTGCTGGTGCCCGGTGCCGTCCCTGGGACGCGAATGGACATGGCTTCCTCCGAGCGGGCGGCACAGGGCGGCATGCATAACTGACGCTCGGGCCCGGCACAGGGGCTCGGTCTCCCCGGAAAGAAGCGCGGCGCGGGGCAAACCCCACGCCGCGCTGTCGGCGGTTACAGAACCCCTGGAGGCTCAGTAGCTGTAGGCGTTTTTCGGGTGGACGCGCTTAAACAGCTCCTTTCCAGGAACCCCTTCTTTCGCCTCCCGGGTGTCACCGGCGCGGCCTTCGGCCGCGGGTCCGGTGCCCCGGGTCGCTTCGACTGTTTGATGCTTGGCTTCTTTCGCTTTCATGGCGCGGTGCAGCTCCATCATCTGGGATTCGTCACGACCGGCCAGAGCTGCTGCCGATGCGAAGCCGGCGGCGGCGATGACGGAAAGAAGAATAAGGCGTTTCATGATTCAGCCTCCGATTGGAAAAGCAAGGGAGCTACCTGCCCATCGGCGGGGGACTCGCTCTTGGACCCCTCACGTCGACCGACGGTCTCTTGTCGAGTAGCCTGGGCCGGCGATCAAAGCCCGGCGCTCGGGCGGCGAGGAGGATGTCGAGGAATTTCGGCGATGTGCTGGGGTCCGCCGAAGGCGGGCGCTGGCATCGCAGAAACAACGTGTTGCGGGAGAGGGCTCGCGTTTTGAGGCGGGGCGAAGGATGCGCCGCACGAGACGCAGGGCCCCGGCTGCGCGCACGGCGCCCCTGGAACGTTCCCCGGTTCCTGGCAACCCTGGCAAGGGATTGCAGCGGTCAGGGCGATGGCTGTCTTCCCATCCCCATGGCCGCCCTGGCAGGCCATGGCGCCCATGCTCCCCCACGCAACCGACAACCAGGCGGCGAGCGCGAACGCTATCGTTATCTTTCTACCGGTGCGGGACATGAACCTTCCCTTGCAGGATTAGACTCGGGCCCCCCCGCTCGGTTCGTGAGACGAGCGCATGCGCCGGCGGAAGCAAATCCCGCTGCCGGCGGCAGAGAGGGGGGTTGATGCGGAAGGAATTCCATGGGGAGCCTGCACGCCTGGTTTCGCTCGCTTGGATGCCTCCTATAAGTCGGCAGGGGCTACCTCGGACCGGGTGCGAATGTGGAACACTTTATCCACCGGAAGGACGGCCACGATGCCGTCGCCCGGAACCCCTGTGTGGGCGGCTTCCATGATGGCAGCGGTCACGGCCTCCGCCTTCGTCTTTTCGGTAAACCCCGCCTCATTGGTTGGACTCGTTCAGGAGGCCTGCCGGTGGAGGGCGAATGCCTTCACCAGTGCATAAATCGCGGGGATCACGATCAGCGTGAGGATGGTGGCGGAGACCATGCCGCCCACCATGGGCGCGGCGATGCGGCGCATGACCTCCGAACCGGTGCCGCTGCCCCACATGATCGGCAAAAGGCCCGCCGTGATGGCAAACACCGTCATCATGATGGGCCGCACCCGCAGCAGCGCCCCTTGTATCACGGCGTCGTGGACATCGGTCGCGCTTATCCGCTCCCCGGCGGCCTGGCGCCTCTGGGTTATCGCCCGCAGTGCGTGGTCCATATAAATCAATATGATCACGCCGATCTCCGCCGCTACCCCCGCGAGGGCAATGAACCCCACCGCCACCGCCACGCTCAGGTTGTAGCCCAGGAGGTACATGAGCCAGATCCCGCCCACCAGCGAGAAGGGCACCGAGAGCATGACGATCAGGGTTTCCGTGAGCCGCTTGAAGTTGAAGTACAGCAGGAGAAAGATGATCACGAGGGTCAGCGGAACGACGATGGAAAGCCTTTGCTTGGCCCGCTCCATGTACTCGAACTGGCCGCTCCAGGTGGCGTAATAGCCGGGGGGGAACTTGACCTTTTCGAGGACCGCCTTCTGCGCGTCGGCCACGTAGCCGCCGATGTCGCGGTCGCGAATGTCCACGAAGATATACGCCGCCAGCAGCGCGTTCTCGGTGCGGATGCTGGGCGGCGCCTTGATCAGCTTGACGCTCGCCACCTGCCCCAAGGGGATCATGGCGCCGCCCATGATGGGCACCAGCACCTGGGTGGCGATCTTCTGGGGATCGTCGCGCAGCTCGCGAGGGTAACGCACGATGACCCCGAAGCGCTCGAGACCCTCCACTGTGGTGGTCACCATCTCGCCGCCCAGCGCGGCGCCGATCACCTCCTGTAAATCGCCCACCGTCAGGCCGTAGCGGGCGAGGGCCAGGCGGTCGGGCACGATGTCCAGGTAATAGCCGCCGGTGACCCGCTCGGCGTAGGCGCTGGTGGTGCCGGGTACCGTTTTCACCACGGTCTCGATTTCCTTCGCGATCTTCTCGATTTCGCCCAGGTCCTTGCCGAACACCTTGACCCCGATGGGGGTGCGGATGCCGGTCGAGAGCATGTCGATGCGCGCCTTGATGGGCATGGTCCAGGCGTTGGAGACACCGGGAATCTGCAACGCCCGGTCCATCTCCGCGATCAGCTTGTCGACGGTCATGCCGGGTCGCCATTCGGACTCCGGCTTCAGGTTGATGACGGTCTCGAACATCTCCAGCGGCGCCGGGTCGGTGGCGCTGTTGGCGCGGCCCGCCTTGCCGAACACCGAGGCCACCTCGGGGAAGCTCTTGAGGATTTTGTCCTGGGTCTGCAGCAGCCTGGCGGACTCGGTGACCGACAGCGCCGGGAGGGTGGCCGGCATGTAAAGCAGCGATCCTTCGTTGAGCACGGGCATGAACTCGCTGCCCAGTTTCATCGCCGGATAGGCGGTGACCGCGAGCGCCGCCACCGCGGCGACGATGGTGAGCTTCTTCCAGCGCAAGGCCCAGCCGATGACCGGGCGATAGGCCCAGATCAGGAACCGGACGATGGGGTTTTTGTGCTCCGGCGGGATGCGGCCGCGGATGAACAGCAGCATCAGCACCGGGACCAGCGTGATGGACAGGAAGGCGGCTCCGGCCATGGCGAAGGTCTTGGTGTACGCCAGCGGCTTGAAGAGCCGGCCTTCCTGGGCTTCCAGCGTGAAAACGGGCAGGAACGAAACGGTGATGATCAGCAGGCTGAAGAACAGGGCGGGTCCCACTTCCCGGCAGGCCACGATGATCGCTTCCAGGCGGGACGCCTTGGGATCCAGGCGCTCGAGATGCTTGTGGGCGTTCTCGATCATGACGATCGCCGCGTCCACCATGGCGCCGATGGCGATGGCGATGCCGCCCAGGCTCATGATGTTGGAATTGAGCCCCATCCAATACATGGCGATCAGCGCGATCAGGATGCCGATGGGCAACATGACGATGGCCACCAGCGCGCTGCGCGCGTGCATCAGGAAGATGATGCACACCAGCGCAACGATGAGGCTTTCCTCGATCAGCGTGTTACGCAGGTTCTCGATGGCCCGGTGGATCAGGTCGGAGCGGTCGTACACGGTTTGCAGCGACACGCCCTGCGGCAGGCCGGAGGAGATTTCCTCCATTTTCGCTTTCAGATTGTGGATCACGTCGAGCGCGTTCTGGCCGTAGCGGGCGACCGCGATGCCTGCCACCACTTCTCCTTCGCCATTCAGTTCGGCGAGGCCACGGCGCTCGTCCGGCGCCAGTTCGACCCGAGCGATGTTGCTGATCAACACCGGCGCGCCTTTCTCCGCCTTGACCACCAGGTTCTCGATGTCGGAAATGCTGCGCAGATAGCCCCGGCCCCGCACCACGTATTCGGTCTCCGCCATCTCGATTACCCGGCCGCCCACGTCCCGGTTGCTGTCGCGGATGACCTGGGAGACCCGGGACAGGGGGATGCCGTAGGCCTGGAGCTTGCGAGGGTCCACGGTGACCTGATAGGTCTTGACGAAACCGCCCACGCTCGCCACTTCAGCCACTCCCTGGGCCTTGGTGAGCTGGTAGCGCAGGAACCAGTCCTGGAGGGTGCGCAGCTCCGCCAGGGTGCGCTGCGCGCCGATCACGGCGTACTGGTACACCCAGCCCACCCCGGTGGCGTCGGGCCCCAGGGACGGCGTCACGCCCCGCGGCAGGCGCCCGGAGACGTAGTTGAGATACTCCAGAACCCGCGAGCGCGCCCAATAGATGTCGGTCCCGTCCTCGAAGATGACGTAGACGAAGGAGGCGCCGAACATGGAAAGCCCGCGCACCACCCTGGACTTGGGAACGGCCAGCATGGCCGTCGTGAGGGGATAGGTGACCTGGTCCTCCACCACCTGGGGCGCCTGGCCCGGGTACTCGGTGTAGATGATTACCTGCACGTCGGAAAGATCCGGGATCGCGTCCAGCGGCGTCTTGATCGCCGTATAGATGCCCGCCGCGACGAGGAAGAACGTGCCGAGGAGCACCAGGAACACGTTGCGCACGGACCACTCGATGATGCGGTTCAGCATTTCAATGCCCCTTGTGGCCGGAAATGGGACCGCTGGCGGCGGGGCTGGCGCCCGCTGGCTGGATGCGGGCGATGACATACTCGCCGCCTGCTTCCTCCACCAGCTCGAAGGCGATCTTCTGGCCTGGTTTCAGGCTCTGGAGCAACGCCGGATCCTTGACGCGGAAATCCATGGTCATCGCCGGCCATTGGAGGCTGTCGATCGGGCCATGGGCGAGCTTCACCATGGCGCGGGAGAGATCTATCGTCTCGATGCTGCCTTCGCCGCGGTGAGCGGCGGGTGAGGGCGCTGCGGCGGGTTTGACCTGCCCGTCTTCTCCCGGCTTGGAACCATGGGCGCCGTGGCCGAAGGCGCCGAGGGCCGCTTTCAGATTGCTCTCGGCGTCGATCAGGAAGTTGGCGCTGACCACCACGCGCTCGCCTTCCTTGATCCCTTCGAGCACTTCCACGTAGCCGTCGGCCCGCGCTCCCAGCTTCACCTCCCGGGGCTCGTACAGCCCTTCGCCCCGCTCGACCAGCACGACTTGGCGTACCCCGCTGTCCAGCACTGCGGAATCGGGAACGGCGAGGACCTTGGCCTTGTTGGGACTGGATATGATCTCCACCCGGGCGTACATGGCAAGCTTGAGCAGGCCGCCGGGGTTAGGCAGCTCGATGCGCACTTTGGCGGTGCGTGTCTCGGGGGCGACCGCGGGATAGATGAACACCACCTTGCCGCCGAACACCTTGTCCGGGTAGGCGTCGATGCGGATTCTGGCGGGCTGCCCCAGGCGCACCAGGGCCAGGTCCTGCTCGAAAACGTCCACCAGGAGCCATACCGAAGCCAGGTTGGCGATGCGGTACAGCACTTCGCCTGGCATGAAGCGCATGCCCTGCAACGCGGGCTTTTCCAGCACCACACCGTCGACCGGCGAGCGCAGCGTGAGGAACTGGGTGACCTGGCCATCCCGTTGCAGGCGCAGCAACTCTTGCTCGGAGATGTCCCAGTTGCGCAGCCGCTGCAGGGTGCTCTCGACGAGCCGCTGCATGCTCTCCTGAATCTCCGGGGCGCCCTCCTTGACTGCTTGCAGACCTTTCCAGGCGATCAGGTACTCCTGCTGGGCGGTGATCAGGTCCGGGCTGTAGACGTCCATCAGGGGCTGGCCGCGCCGGACCGGTTCCCCGGTGGCGTTCACGTGGAGCTTCTGTATCCAGCCCTCGAACTTGGGGGTGACGGTGTAGAGCTGGCGCTCGTTCGCTTCCAGCGCCCCCACTGCCCGCACCGTCCGCTGGAGCTCGCGCGCTGCCGCGGCTTCGGTTTTGACCCCCAGCTTCTGCACCCTGTCCAGGCTGATCTTGACCAGCGCCTCGCCCCCCTCGGGTTCTTCGCCTTCGTAGACCGGGATGTAGTCCATTCCCATGGGGTCCTTTTTCGGCACCGGCGAGATGTCCGGAAGGCCCATGGGGTTGCGGTAGTAGAGGATCCTCCGCTCCGGCTGGGCTGGGGAATGCTGGGACGCGCCCTGAACCGCAGGCGCCGCCTGCCTGTTCGCTCCCCACCAATAACCGGTTCCCAGGGCGGTGGCCGCCAGGGCCAGCATTGTCGTCGCGATTGCGATCGGTTTCACGATTCATCTCCAGTCGGGATCAAGTGCTCTAGAACGCCTGTTTGCCGGTCAGGAAATCGACCTCCGCCAGCGCCTTGCGATAGCCGACGAGGGCCGTGGCATGGGCGATCTCGAAGTTGAAGACCGTCATCTGGTTGTCCAGCAGGGTGAAAAAATCCACCCGGTTGACTCTGTACGCGGCGAGGGCGGCCTCCACGGCGAGCCGGGCCTGGGGCAGGATCCCGGTCTCGTAAAGCCGGGCCGAGCGAAGGTTTTGCTCTGCAGCGGCCACCTGCTGGCGCAGCCTGGCGGTGAGCTCGTTAAGCTGTGCCTCGTACATTTCCGATGCCTGTTCCCGCATGGCTACGGCCTCGGCGACGCGCGGGGCCCGCTTGGTTTCGCGCCACACCGGCAGGTTGATGGCGACAGTGAGGCTCACCATGTCCTCGCGGGGAGCCCCGTCCGGCATCCGGTCACGCTGGCCGTAGGAGAGCCGCACGTCGAAATCCGGGTAATACTCCTGGCGGGCGAGATCGAGCGCCTTTTCGCTGCGGGCGATGAGGCTTTGCAGGGCGAGAAGCTGGGGGCGGCCCTTTATTGCCATCTCCCGCAACGCTTCCGGTTGCAATGCCGTCTCCTGGAGGGGGGGCATCTCCGGCAGCAGGGCCAGAGAACCCGGTTTGCGGCCCAGGGCCCGGCCGAGCTCGGCTTCGATCGTCTCCCGTTCGCGGGCCAGGCGGATCAGCTCGTCGTTCATTCTCGAAAGCTGGGTTTGGGCCTTGAGCACGTCGGTCTGGCTGCCCTGTCCCACCGCGTACCGGGCCTCGGCGATCTGCAGGAATTGCTCCAGGATCCGCTTGTTCCTTTCCACCAGCCGGGCGGATTCCACGACCAGGGCCAGATCGAAGTAGGCCAGCTTGACGTCCCGGATGACCCGGTTGACAGTCTCCTGGTAGCCGTGGCCGATCGACTCCGCGTCCTTGGCGGCCAGGTCCTGGCGCAAGCGGCGCTTGCCGGGGTAGGGGAGCCTCTGGGCGAGACCGATCATTTTCATGGTCATGTCTTCGCGCCGGAAACTCAGCGATTCCGCCGGAAGATTGACGATTCCCGCCTCCAGCATCGGATCGTCGAGCGCCCCCGCGGGAAGAACCCGTTGCTGCGCCGCCTCCCACTCCCGCCGCGCCGCCTGGATCTCGGGGTTGTTTTCGAGCGCTTCCGCGACGAGTTGAGCGATGAGGACTGGCTTCTGTGGGGCCTGTTCACGGCCGTCCGCGCGGGCGAGCTGCCCGGGTGTCGCGCTTCTCAGGTGATCGAAAAGGCCGTCGGCGGCTTGCTGCGCGCGGGAAGCCACAGGCAGCGCCGTCGCCGCCAGCAGCACCACCGCCATCCACTTGTGCTTCATTTCGTTTCTCCCCGACGATCTCCTTCGGTCCGGAATACGTGCAGCCTGCAGCGATCGCTCGCAGGCCGCGAGGGCTAAGATCTCTTGGAGCGGGCCTGTCCGAAGGTCGGGCCAAGCGGTGCTGCTTGACCTCAGCCGGACAGGCTCGCCGTCACGCGAGGGGTGGTCGCTTGGGTGGGGAGGGTATGAATCCGCGGGGCCGCGGCATGGTGTGGTCCGCTCGGTGCTCGGTGAGCGGCACCGCGCCTAAGGTCAAAACGTCAGAGTGCAAGAAGCCGCCGGAATGGCATAGCAGGCAATTGCACAAGAGCGAGGCGGGAGCTGACTCCCGGTCGCAACCGTCCAGGTGATTCGAGTCAAGGCTGCCGTAATCGGGAGAAGCCGCCGCATGGGCATGAAAGCCATCAGGAGCCGCGCTCGCCAGCGTCCCGGCGAGCGGGAGCCAGAGTATGAGCAGCGAGGCGATCCAGATCCTCAGGCGGCGGGTCATGGCGGCGGCAGTATAGACGATCGACGGCTCAAGGGTGAATACAACCGTTCCAAACGGGCCTCTGCCAAAAGCCATCGGGCACCGCCGCGGCGCCGAGCCGGTGGGCGGGAATCATGGAATTTCTCAAGTCATAAATGAACATCGTAGCCAACGTAGCAGCATCGACCGGGTGGCGGTTTGATCTACGTCAAGTCGAAATCATGATCGAGGCTGCCGCGGCGCACCAGCCTCGGTGCTGGCCGCCTGGAGCGGGGGAAAAGTCGTGCATCATCGCGTTGCTCTACGGGAGTGGGGGCGGCTTCGAGAGCCCGAGCGCCGTCCGTCGGCCCGGGCTCGCAACTGCCAGCGCCCCGACCAAGGCCAGCGCCGCCGCGACCCAGAATGGCGCCGAGGGCATGACCTCGAACAGCACCCCCGCAGCCACGGATCCCAGGGCTTGTCCCAGACTGAACGCCGCCACCTGTTTTCCAAGCGCCGCTCCTGGGGCGTGGGCGGCGTCGAGCGACACCCAATAACTC
>NZ_DAIRTR010000016.1:0-33573 GCF_036803785.1 Pelomicrobium sp.
CCTCCGGCTGATCCCGGGCAGATCTCACGTACACGATGTGATAAGCCTCCTGGACACCAATCGATCCTCTCCAAACCACCCCCCATCGCCCATGCCGATCCACACAGCAGTGACACGAGCGCTGCGCCTCGATTGCCCCAGCATCCGGGCGCCCATGGTCGGGTGGCGACAGCCGTGGACCTGGTTGTCACCGTATGCGGAGGCCGGTGCCCTGGGTTTCATCGCCGGGGCCTACACCACGCCCGCCCAGATTCTGGAGACGGCGCGAGCCATGCGGGAGCGCACCGCCAGGCCTTTCGGCGTCAACCTGTTCGCGCCCCCGCCGGTGCCCACCGCGGAACCTTTGCCACCGATTTCGATGCCGCCATGGTGGGAACCCTGGCGCTGGTGCCCCAGGTGGTGGACGCGGTCCAGGTGCCGGTGGTCGCCTCCGGTGGCATCATGGACGGCCGGGGCATCGCGGCGGCAGCCGGCAGGTGCGCTCATTGCCCAGCTCAAGCAGGAATTCGAGCAGGCGCTCGAACGCGTGACGGCATCACGAGTGATGCCGCACTAGAAGGTCACGCGCCCGAGCCTCCGAGGGACACGGAAGGGGGCGCGCGCCCGGAAGGGGACCGCACCTCCTGCCGCCGCTCTTTCATGGCCATGGGCGAGCAGGAATCGATCCGGAGCCGAACTGACAACGCCCGCGCCAGGCGGCTGGGGCAAGGCGCGGGCACGGCAGTGGCACAGACCGGAGCGGAGAATGAACCCGGCGCCGGATCAAACGATGAGAGCGATCAGCAGAACCACCAGGATGATGATGAGAAGATCCCGGACGCTCAGATCGCCGCCCGCCGGCAGGCTGTTGATCCTTTCGGATACCATCCTCACTTCCTCGGCGGTCATGGCCTTTACGCGTTTTTGCGCGAGCTCGGGCTCGATCCCCAGGGCCTTGAGCCTCTCCCGGGCCTCGTCCCGCTTGAGGATGTCTTCGAGCTGTTCGCGCTGGGCTTCCACGCCGGCGGGCTCCAGAAGCCGTTCGGTCGGGACCATCTCCGCCGGTGCAGAGACGCTCTGAAGCGCGAACATCGATCCCACCAGGAAGCGGCTGCAGAAAGCGGGCATGCGCAATGCCATTTTGATCCTCCCTATAAGTATAAGGCAACGATAGAGCGAGGCCATGTTAACCCCAATCCGGCCCATGCTTCCAGGCCCTTGGTTCCTTGCCCTTCAGCGCGTTGCGCCAACGCCCTCGTTCTTGTGCTTGCGCAGGATCAGGTAAATCTCGTCCTTGAGCTTGAGGCGCCGCTTTTTCATCGCCTCGAATTCGAAGTCCTCGAACGGCTTGTCGTTCTCCTCGATGTCCACGATTTGCGCGTTCACTTTTTCGTACTCGTCGAACAGGTGCGCGAGATGGGGATCGCGCTCTCTGAGCTCGTGGATGAGGGGCACGAATTCTGGAAACTCGTGATCCAGGTCGTGGGGTAGAACTCGCATACGGACCTCCCAGGTTCCATCGTAGCTTCGCCACCGGTGCTGGGTACGGCGTCAGAGAGCATAACGCCGAGCGACCCGTCCGACCAACGGGCCATGCGTGCTAGCTCTGGCTGCGCGCGCGGTTCCCGCTTGGGGCCTTATCTCGAATTTTCCACGAGCTGGGCGATCAGCCACTGGAGTTCCCGGTCCACGATGGTGCGGGAGACCTCCACCTGTTGGGCATAGGCGATCACTTCTTCTGTACTGAGGATGATGGATTTGGAGCCCCGAGCACTTTCCACCGTGACACGGTGATGCTTCGCCCCCGCCAACCATCCCGCCTCATCCCACACGGGCTCGCCGCGCAGCGCCACCCCCGCCTGCCTCGCCAGCGCGATCAGTTTGCGGGAGATTTCCACGGCTCCCCGTCTGGCCAGCTCGCTTGCGTCGGGCTTGGTCTCCATGGCTACACGGGCAAGAATTCTTGGGGCTCGACGAATGAAACAAGGAGACGCGGACGGAAACCCCCAAATCCCGTTCTGCGATAGAACAAACCCCTCCTTTCAATTACTTAGACTGCCTATGGCGCAAAAATTCCCGCAGGCGAGCCTCCCCTCCCGTCAACCCGCAAACCTGCCGCCGAAAGCAGCCAGGACCCCGGCACCGGCCGCCTTCCAAGGCACCCGGCTATCCGCAGAGCAGTCTAAAAGCGTGGAAAAAGGCGGGACATCGCCCCGGGAGGCCCTTCAAAGGGTAGGTACTTCGGCTGCGGCCCGGGGAGTAACGAAACGGAGGAGAAGTATGCCGATCTACGAATACCAGTGTCGGGAATGCGGCGAGAAGTTCGAGCGCTCCGAACCCATGGCCGAGCACGGTCGCGAGAAGCCCCGCTGCCCCAAGTGCGGGGGGGACAAGGTGGAGCCGCTCCTCGCACCCTTTTTCGCCAAGACGTCCAGGAAGAGCTGAAAAGCCCGCTTCCTCGACTTGACCCGGCGGTGGGGCGGGTACAAGGAGGCGTGCCCGGGCAACGGTCGCACGCTTCCCGGTAGTGGGGGGCTGACGGCCATGCCGGCCGAGACAGCGCCAGGGGAGAGAAAGGTCCACACGCGTGCGCGGCAGCCTCGCGCAGGCGGAGGAGGCGCCGATGCGCGGGCAAGAAAAGCACTCAAGGCCTTGCCGTGGCTGCCCGAAGGAGCCGGCAGGCCGCGGCCTCGGGCTGGCGGCGGCTGCCGCATCGCGGGAGCCAGGGCAGGGGGGGTCAAGCCTGCCGCCCGTCGAGCCGAGCGGCGATTCTTCGCCTCGGAGGCACCCCTCCCATTCCCTTCAGTCCGGACACGCCAGGTCAAGGGCTACCGTGAGCCGCTTGGCTTGGGCCGGGCAGGAAATCAGGGCAGATCAAGGGATGGGCCCGGCCGGGTCCGTCCAAGGCCAGCCGACATCTTCCCTTGACGGCCCCAAGCCACTTTCCTAGTGTTAAAGCAGGCGGGAAAGCGCGCGGCGCTGCTTCCTGTCGCTCTAGGCAGTGCATACAGATCTCTCTCGACCGCCTGGAGTGTTGCGCTGCACATCGATGCACGACGTGCCGGTCGAGAGGTCGTGCAGCAGCTGCAGCGACGCGCACGGGATCTCCGTGCGAGGAGAAAAGCCGCATGAGTTCCCCGCTCTCGTGCGGGGAGATTGCTTGCACACACGGCCGCCGCTTGAGACGCGGCTGAGTTCGCGGGGCGATACCGACGGGTGGTGCGGTCTAACGTGCAAGCCGGAGCCGCAAGGACCTTCATAAGCGCGTGGGGGTCAAGGCTCGAGGCCCGGGGATAGACGCTTGCCCCGGGCCTTTCCTTTGGAAGGCCTTCCCCTCTTCGCCCGACCGGGTCGCGGTCTTCCCTGCCGACCCCAGCCTATGCCAAGATTCCTACCGCCCGAAACTCCCAGCGGGATGCTCGAGCCATCCCAATGCCGCCGGGCGGCAGTCTCCGTTACGTCTCCAGGAACGAGCCTCGACCACTACCCATGCGCGATCCGACCCCGAAGACCATCTACCTCAAGGACTATACCCCACCCCCCTTCCTGGTGGAGGCCATCGATCTGGACATCGATCTTCGCGACGACCATGCTCGGGTGCAGGCCCGGCTCTCCATCCGCCGCAATCCCCGGGTCGACGCCCCCGACGCCTTGGCGCTGGACGGGGACGAGCTCACGCTGGAGTGCGTGCGGCTGAACGGCCGTCCCCTGAGTGATGGAGAGTTCGTGCTCAAGGATTCCCAGCTCCTCATCCCCGGGGCGCCGCAGACCCTCACTCTGGAGACGGTGGTGCGCATCTATCCCCACCGCAATACCCAACTCATGGGGCTTTACGTCTCCAAGGATGGGTTCTTCACCCAGTGCGAGCCAGAAGGCTTCCGCCGCATCACCTTCTTCATCGACCGGCCGGATGTCATGGCCCGCTACACCACCACCATCCACGCCGACAAGACGCAATGTCCCTGGCTCCTTTCCAACGGCAACTTGATCGCCCACGGGGAGGAAGAAGGCGCTCGCCACTGGGCCACATGGGAAGATCCGTTCCCCAAGCCCTCGTACCTCTTTGCCATGGTGGCGGCGAGATTAGACAAGCTGGAGGAGACTTTCGTCACCCGCTCGGGCAAGCGGACAAAGCTGCAGATTTATGTGGAGCCCGGTAAGCTGGACCAGGCAGATTTCGCCATGCAAGCGCTCAAAAAAGCGATGAAATGGGACGAGGACGCCTTCGGCCTGGAGCTAGACCTGAACCAGTACATGATCGTCGCGGTGGGCGATTTCAACATGGGGGCGATGGAGAACAAGGGCCTGAACATCTTCAACACCAAATACGTGCTGGCGCGACCGGACATCGCCACCGATCAGGACTTCCAGCACATCGATCAGGTGGTGGCCCACGAGTACTTCCACAATTGGACCGGAAACCGGGTGACCTGCCGCGACTGGTTCCAGCTCTCCCTGAAAGAGGGCCTGACCGTGTTCCGGGAGCAGGAATTCACCGCGGACCTGTACTCCCGCCCGGTGCAGCGAATCCGCGATGTGCGCCACCTGCGCGCCGTCCAGTTCCCTGAGGACGCGGGTCCCATGGCTCATCCGGTTCGTCCCCAGTCCTACATGGAGATCAGCAACTTCTACACCGCTACCGTGTACGAGAAGGGCGCGGAAGTGGTGCGCATGCTCCAGACCCTGCTCGGCAAGGAGGGCTTTCGCAAGGGCATGGACCTCTACTTCCAGCGCCACGACGGCCAGGCGGTCACCTGCGAGGATTTCGTGCGTGCCATGGCTGATGCCAATGGGATCGACCTTACCCAGTTCATGCGCTGGTACGACCAGGCGGGCACGCCCGTATTGGACGTCTTGGACCATTACGACCCGGCAAGCCGGCGCTACACGCTTACGGTGAAGCAGTTCTGTCCGCCCACCCCGGGTCAGCCGGAGAAGCTGCCGTTCCACATTCCCCTGGCGGTGGGGCTGCTGGATCGCAACGGCAACGACATTCGGCTCCGGCTCGAGGGCGAGCCCGTTGAGCTTAGTGCCCAGGCCAGCACGACCCGAGTGCTCTCCCTCACCCGGCCCGAGCACCGTTTCGTTTTCGTGGACGTGCCACACAAGCCGGTACCCTCCCTCGCCCGGGGCTTTTCCGCGCCGCTCGACGTGCGCTACCCCTACGGCGAGGAGAGCCTCACCCATCTTATGGCCTACGATACGGATCCCTTCAATCGCTGGGATGCGGGCCAGCGCCTCGCCACCGATTTGATCCTTCAGGGCATCGAAGCGCTCAAAGCCGGACGCGAGCCGGCGGTACCGGAGAGCTTCATCCGAGCCATGGCCCGCCAGCTCCAGGGGGACGACGGACACGGGCCCCGGGATCCGGCCTTCGCTGCGGAAGCCCTGTCGCTTCCCGAAGAGAGCTTCATTGCCGAGCGAATGGCAGTAGTGGACCCGGACGCGATCCATGGCATGCGCATCCGCCTCGCCCGTACCCTGGCCGTGCGCCTGCACGGTGAGTTCATGCACACCTACCGCGCCCAGACGGTGCCGGGCCCCTACCGCCCGGACCCGGCTTGCGCTGGCAGGCGGGCGCTGCGCAACCTGTGCCTCGCCTATCTGGCGGAGACCGAGGACCCCGAGGCGCTGCGCCTCGCCTTCGTCCAGTTCGAAACCGCCGACAACATGACCGACGCCCTGGCAGCGCTTTCCATCCTTGCCCACTTCGACTGTCCCGAGCGGGAACAAGCGCTGGAAGCCTTTTACGCCCGGTGGAAAGACGAGCCGCTGGTGGTAGACAAGTGGCTGCGGGTACAGGCCGTCTCCCGTCTTCCGGGCACGCTCGAGAACGTCAAGCGCCTCACCGAGCACCCAGCCTTCTCCCTGCGGAATCCGAACAAGGTCTACGCGCTGATCGGAGCGTTCTGCCTGGGTAACCATGTGCGCTTCCACGGCGCCGACGGTGGCGGCTACCGGTTCCTCGCCGAGCAGGTGATCGTCCTGGACAAACTCAATCCTCAGGTAGCGGCGCGCCTCGCCCGGGCCTTCGACCGCTGGCAGAAATTCGACGAGGGGCGCAAGGCCCATGCCCGGGCGGCCCTGGAACGCATCCGGGAGACGACGGGCCTGTCCAGGGACGTGGCCGAGATCGTCACTAAGGCGCTCGGCCCCTCGTCGCACGCCTAATCCCGAACATCGCTTCTTCCAGCCGGCGCGTCCGGGACAATTCTGCGGCTCGGTCGGGCAGCGCCGTTTAAGGGGTCTTCCCCTTGACCCGCACGCCCCTCTCCACGTGGCTTGGGCATCGAGACCCAGGTCGCTTGCCTTTTTCTGCGTGCGCGAGCGAGGCACGTGTGCGCATGCCTGGCGTCCACATGCTGCTCAGCAATCCGCCGGGTCCGCAGCGCGTGACCATTCCCCGAGAATTGTAATAGTTATAACTTGACGTTATTATCATTACATGCCGGACGAAAGCCGCTGGCTCCTCCTGGTGCTCAGCCTTCCCACGCGCAACTCCACCGCCCGCGTACGCGTCTGGCGCGCCCTCAAGGCCCTGGGTTGCGGCGTGCTGCGGGACGGCGTCTATCTGCTTCCAGACCGGGATCCCGCCCGGCGGGCCTTCTTCGACCTGCAGCAGGAAGTCACTGGGGCCGGCGGGAGCGCTCATGTGTTGGGCGTCTTCTCGGAGAACGAAGCCCAGAAACGCGGCCTCATCGGGCTGTTCGATCGCAGCTCCGACTATGCGTACCTGCTGCACCAGATCCAGGAGATGGGACGCGACTTGGCCGAGCACGAGCCGGCTGCCTTGATCCGGGCCGTGCAGCGGCTGCGCAAGGCCTTCGACGCCGTAAGCGCCATCGACTATTTCCCGGGCCCTGCCCGCGCCCAGGCGGAAGCGGCGCTTGCCGAACTAGAGGCGAGGGCGCGGGTGCTGGAGACTCCCGACGAGCCCCATCCCGTGGAACGGCCCATCGCCCGACTGGACCGGCGTCGGTTCCGGGGCCGCGTCTGGGCGACCCGCAAGCGGCCGTGGGTGGACCGGCTGGCGAGCGCCTGGCTGATCCGCCGCTTCATCGATCCCGGGGCGCGCTTCCTGTGGCTGGAAAAGCCTGCCGACTGCCCTGAGGATGCGGTGGGCTTCGACTTCGACGGTGCTTCCTTTACCCATACGGGAAACCGCGTCACTTTCGAAGTGCTGGTGGCCAGCTTCGGGCTGGAATCCGATCCCGCGCTCGCGAGGATGGGCAACCTGGTGCATTTCCTGGACGTGGGCGGCATCCCCGTCGCCGAAGCGGCCGGCATCCAACGGCTGCTGGAGGGATTGCGGCGGCGGGCAAGGGACGACGACGCGCTCGTGCGGCAAGCATGCCTCCTCTTCGATGGCCTGTACGAGGCCTATCGGAACCCATGAGGGAAGAAGAAACGGCTGCCCGCCCGACAAAAGAGCCCTACGGCCATTCCATCGCCTTCGCCGAGGCACTGAGGGTTTGGGCCCGGGTTGCCGCCTTGAGCTTCGGCGGGCCGGCGGGCCAGATCGCGGTCATGCACCGCATCCTGGTGGAGGAGAAGAAGTGGATAAGCGAAGGCCGTTTTCTGCACGCCCTTAACTATTGCATGCTGCTGCCCGGCCCAGAGGCGCAGCAGCTCGCCACCTACATCGGTTGGCTGCTCCACGGGACCGCCGGAGGCCTGGTCGCCGGCACCCTCTTCGTGCTGCCAGGCTTTCTCAGCATTTTGGTCTTGAGCATCCTCTACGCCGGGTTCCAGCAGTTCACGGTGGTCCAGGCGATGTTCTTTGGCATCAAGGCAGCGGTGCTGGCGATCGTGGTAGAGGCGGTGCTACGCATCGGCAAGCGGGCGCTCAAAACGCCGCCCATGGTTCTGCTCGCCGCAGCGGCGTTCGTCGCGATCTTCTTCTTCGACGTGCCCTTCCCGGCCATCATTCTGGCCGCCGCCGCGATCGGCTTTCTCGGCGCTCGCCTGGATCCGCAGCGTTTCGTGGTCATTCGGGGCCACGCGCCGTCCGGTGCAGATGAGCCGGTCGTCGACGCCGTCCTGGCCGAGGGTCGTCCCGGCCACACCCGCCCATCGCTCGCTCGGGCGCTGAAGGTGGCAGGCATCTGGCTCACTTTGTGGTTCACGCCCCTCGTCGTCCTGGGTGCCACGCTGGGGTTGGACCATGTCTTCACCCAGATCGGGATCTTCTTCAGCAAGCTCGCGGTGGTCACCTTCGGCGGCGCCTATGCCGTGCTCGCCTATATGGCCCAGGAGGCAGTGGAGCGCTACGGATGGCTGGCGCCTGGCGAGATGCTGGACGGCCTCGGCATGGCCGAGACCACCCCAGGGCCCCTGATCCAGGTGGTGCAGTTCGTGGCCTTCATGGGCGCCTTCCGCGATCCCGGCGCCCTGGACCCCTACAGCGCTGGCATTTTCGCCTCGGTGCTCGCCACCTGGGTCACCTTCGTGCCCTGCTTCCTCTGGATCTTCTTAGGAGCGCCCTACGTGGAGTCCCTGCGGGGAAGCGGCGCCCTGAGCGCCGCCCTCTCCAGTATCACCGCAGCGGTCGTAGGGGTGGTACTGAACCTGGCCGTGTGGTTTGCCCTGCACGTGAGTTTCGGGCAGATCGAAGAGGTGCGCACCTACGGAATGAAGCTGTTACTGCCGGCGCTCCACACGGTCAACGTCCCGAGCGTGCTCCTTTCCCTCGCGGCCTTCATCGCCCTGATACGGTTCAAAGTGGGGATGATCCCGGTGATCGGGGCTGCCGCCATTCTGGGAGCCGCCTATGATCTGCTGGCCTGGGGACCCTGATCCGGGTGGCTTTTACCATCCGCCCTCGGATCAGAGCGGGATCCAGTGGCCGAGCCGGCGGGCCTTGGCCCGCAGGTAACGGTGGTTGTGGGGATTGGTCCCGGCCACCAGGGGCCGGCGGGAGGCTACCTGGATGCCGAGCGCTTCCAGCGCCGCCACTTTGCGCGGATTGTTGGTCATGAGGTGGACCGCCTCCACGCCCAGGTGCTCGAGGATGGGTTTCACCGCATCGTAGCGGCGCTCGTCCTCGCCGAAGCCCAAGTGCTGGTTCGCCTCCACCGTGTCCATGCCTTCGTCCTGGAGGCGGTAGGCGCGTATCTTGTTGAGCAGCCCGATGCCGCGTCCCTCCTGGCGCAGGTATACCAGCACGCCTCGGCCTTTCGCGGCGATGCACTTCATCGCCGCCTCGAGCTGGGCGCCACAGTCGCAGCGGCGACTGAAAAAGGCGTCCCCGGTCAGGCACTCCGAGTGCACCCGGGCAAGCACCGGCTCTGCCCCTGCCACTTCCCCCAGAGTGAGGGCCACGTGCTCCCGGCCGCCGGCCCGGTCGAGAAAACCGTGCAGGCGAAAAAGGGCCCACGGAGTGGGCAAGTCGCTCGAGTCCACGTATTGGACTGAAAGCTCCCGTTCTGCGACGGGCACCAGAGGAATCACTTTAGTCATGGCGGTCTTTCGCTCTACCGGGTCTGGCGCTTCGCCCCGCAAAGATAAGGGCATTGCTCCCACAATGCCAGAAAATTCTTTTCATCGGGCCATTCAATCCCCCTGATGAAGGCTCTACCGGCGACCCGGGCCGGGGCTCAAGGAGTGGGGGCATTCCATCCCCGGATCTTTTGCTGGACCCGCTGGTCGAACCGTTCCACATTGACCACCACCCGCTCGTGGGTGCCCTCCCCGATCAGCTCCCGTTCATCCTCGGCGCGTACCTGAAAGGTCAACCGGCGCCCCTCTACCCGCACGAGCACCGCCTCGGCCCGGACTCGCATGCCCACCGGGGTGGCGGCC
The DNA here is from genome assembly GCF_036803785.1 of Pelomicrobium sp. Classification (NCBI taxonomy): domain Bacteria; kingdom Pseudomonadati; phylum Pseudomonadota; class Hydrogenophilia; genus Pelomicrobium; species Pelomicrobium sp. Next base: position 9,781 of record NZ_DAIRTR010000016.1, read on the forward strand.
ACGTGGGATATTTCCAGGCGGGTGCCGAGGCTCTGATGGCCGGCCGGCAAGTGGGCCTCCACCGCTGCGAGGGCCGCGGCCTCCATGAGGTTCACCATCACCGGGGTAGCCAGGACGGGGATCTTGCCGCTTCCCACATGGGGGGCGGTGTGCTCAGGCTCCACCACCAGTTCCCGCATTCCTACCATGCCCGGCGCGAGCGCCAAAGTCGGTCCCATGATGAACTCCCCCTTGTCGTGGCTGCGCCGCGGGGGCGCAAGCTGCCTCCCGTACCAGCGCCGTCACCAAGCGATAAAGCACCACTGCGTTTAGAAGATGCCAGAGAAAATGGGTGCCGACCGGCCATGCCTCGCACACCGAGACATCCCCGGTACGCAGGGCCAGGGACAGAGTGAAAAGGGCCCAGATCCAGGCGAACTCCCGCCAGAGGGGTGAGCCCCGCAGGCCCAGCCAAGCCACCAGGAGACCCAGAGTCACCCAGGCAGGCCCATAGAAGAGAGAGCCGTTCAGGACATCCGGTGGGATAAGGCTCCGCAGAACGAAGTTGGAGACCTGAAACAGAGCAAGCCAGAAAAGAGTCCAGGAAAGCGGCAGGGCTCCGATCCGATGGAGGAAGCTTGGAAGAAACACGCTGATGAAGAGCAGGATCGGGATCTCGTCGGCGAGCGCCGCCCAGCGGGTGGCCAGCAGATGCCACAGGGTGCTCCCAATCCCAATGGCGAAGATGAGGACGATCAGTAACGCCAGATCCCACCCGTTACTCAGGCGCAGGTCCGGGCTCTCCCGGAAGCGCCGCGCCGCCGCGACCGCCGCCAGGAAAAAGGCCACGTTGCTTAAGGTGTTCGCCGGCTCCTGCCACCAGCCCGGACCCGTTCGTTCGCAATAGGCGTCGAGCAACTCGTTCATGAAAGGTGAAGCGGCAAGGGGAAGTGCCAAGTTTGCCTGAACGCCGTCGCTGTAGCCAAGGGCGCACAAAAAAGCCCGGCTACGCCGGGCTTACTGGAGCGGACGGGAATCAGCTCACTTTGATGGTGCGCTTGCGAGACTTCTCCACCTTGGGCAGCGTGACCTCCAGGATGCCGTCAGTCAGAGTGGCCTTGGCCTTGGACTCGTCCACCGCAGCCGGAAGCTGCACGGTGCGGGAGAAAGCACCGTAGGCCATTTCGGCCCGGTAGTAATCGCCTTTTTCTTCCTTCTCTTCCCGCTTCACTTCGCCCTTCAAGGTGAGGAGATCCCCATCGATGGTGATTTCCACATCCTCCTTCTTCACGCCGGGCAGCTCGGCCCTGACCACCACCTCCTCGTCCCGGTCGATCACGTCCACCCGGGGCACTCGCCCCTCAAAGGGGAGCTCCGCCGGAAGAGTCCGCTCCCACCGGAACGGACGGAGCCAACCTCGCCCAAGGAACTCCTCAAAGAGCCGGTCGATGTCCTCGAACGGGCTCAGCGCCCGGGCCACGCTACGCCCCCGGGTTACGGGTACGTTTTTCCTGGTGTTCTCAGCCATAAAAAACCTCCTTTCGAAATCCGATTCGATCAACCAATGCTCGACGGTGTCTGTCATGCAATATGGTGGCGTTCGCCGCCTCATCAAGCAGGCCCTCCAGATCATCCCCTTCGACCGAGAGCTGGAGGGGGCGTTTTGACCCAGGTCAACGCCCTTGGGTGCAGGTCAACCGGCCGGCGCCTCCCGACGCTCGCCGGAGACCAGGCCACCACCGATCGCTGCCTCTAGGGCATCGTCCACCGTCTCGAGCCACACGAAGGTGAGACGCTTGCGGGCGTCCTCGGGGATCTCCTCCAGGTCGCGCTTGTTGCGCGCCGGCAGCAGCACCGTGGTGATACCCGCCCGCAGCGCCGCCAGCACCTTTTCCTTGATGCCGCCCACCGGCAACACCAGCCCGCGCAGGGAAATCTCCCCGGTCATGGCCACGTCGTTCCTCACCGGCTTGTCGCACAGGAGAGAAACCAGAGCGGTGAAGATGGCCACTCCCGCCGAAGGCCCGTCCTTGGGGGTCGCCCCCGCCGGCACGTGGATGTGGATGTCCTGTTTCTCCAAGCTCTCGGGCGCGATGCACGGCACCCGCGCCTTGGCGAGCGATAGGGCCGTCTGGGCGCTTTCCTTCATCACATCACCGAGCTGGCCGGTGAGAATCAGCTTGCCGGAGCCTGCCACCTTGGACGCTTCGATGAACAGGATATCGCCCCCCACCGGAGTCCAGGCAAGGCCCGTGGCCACTCCGGGCACCGAGACCCGCATGGCCACTTCGTTCTCGAACTTACGCGGGCCGAGGATGGCGGGCAGATCACCCACGTCGATGCGAGCGCGCTCGATGGTTCCCTCGGCAATGCGCATGGCCACGTTGCGGAATACGGCGCCGATCTCCCGCTCCAGGTTGCGCACTCCCGCCTCCCGAGTATAGTCGGTGATGATGGCGCGGATCGCCGCCTCAGTAATTTCGCACTGCTCGGGCTTGAGCCCGTTTGCTTCGAGCTGCCGCTTGACCAGGTAGCGGAGCGCGATCTGCAGCTTTTCTTCCTCCGTGTAGCCGGGGATTTGGATGATTTCCATCCGGTCCCGCAAGGGCCCGGGGATGGTGTCCAGCACGTTGGCCGTGCAGATGAACAGCACCCGGGACAGATCGAAAGGCACTCCCAGGTAGTTGTCCCGGAAGCTGGCGTTTTGCTCCGGATCGAGCACCTCTAGCAGCGCGGAGGCCGGATCGCCGTGGAAGCCGCCCGCCCCGAGTTTGTCCACTTCGTCCAGCATGAGCACGGGATTGCGCGTGCCCGCCTTGCGGATCGCCTGGATGATGTTGCCCGGCAGCGCGCCGATATAGGTGCGTCGGTGGCCCCGGATTTCCGCCTCGTCGTGCACACCACCCAGGGAGATGCGCGCGAACTTGCGGTTGGTAGCCCGGGCGATGGACTGCCCCAGGGAGGTCTTGCCCACTCCTGGGGGACCCACGAAGCACAGGATCGGGCTCTTGCCCGAGGGATTGAGTTTGCGCACCGCCAGATATTCCAGAATCCGCCGCTTCACCTTCTCCAGGCCGTAGTGGTCCTCTTCCAGGATGCGGCGCGCTTCGGCAATGTCGATACGATCCTCCGTCTCCTTGGACCAGGGCAGCTCGATCAGCCAGTCCAGGTAGGTGCGGATCATGGGGTACTCGCCGGAGCCTTCGTTCATGCGCTCCAGCCGCTTGAGTTCCTTCTTCGCGTGGGTGGCCACCTCCTCGGGCATTTTGGCCTCTTCGATGGCCTTGGCCAGCTCTTCGAGCTCCGCGGCATGCTCGTCGCCCTCGCCCAGCTCCTTCTGGATCGCGCGCAGCTGTTCCCGCAGCAGCACCTCCCGGTGGCGCTCGTCCATGGCTTGTTTGGTCTGCTGGCTGATTTCCCTGGAGAGCTTCAGCACTTCGATACGGTGCGCCATGAGCTGGATCATCCGGTCAAGGCGCGCCTTCAGGTCGAAGGTTTCCAGCAGTTCCTGCTTTTCCTCGGGCTTCAAATCCATGAAACCCGCCAGCAAGTCCGCCAAAGCTCCAGCCGAAGTGATGTTCTCCAGGGTATTGGCCAGCTCCGCCGGTACCTGGGGCAGTAGCTCCAGGATCTCCTTGGCCCGCTCCTTGAGCTGGAGCGCTCGGGCCTCGATTTCCGCGGTCTGGGGCTCGACCTCCTGGATGCGCTGGACGCGGGCCACCATGAAGGGCCATCCTTCCAAGAACTGGAGCACGCGGAAGCGGCTCTCGCCCTGGGCCACGATGTGATGGGTGCCGTCCGGGGTGGTGACGTAGCGCAACACGTTCGCCACCGTTCCCACCCAGTACAGATCTTCGGGACCCGGCGCATCGTTGGCCGGATCCCGCTGCAATAGCAGCCCGATGGGCCGTTCGGAGCGAGCTGCCTCCTGGGCCGCTGCCACGGATCTTTCCCGGCGCATGGAAATTGGCAGGATCACCCCCGGGAACAGCACTACATTGCGCACCGGGATGAGAATCAGCGCGTCCTCAGGCAGCGGCTTTACCGGCTGGGCCAGTGTCCCTGCCGGCTTTTCTTGCAACTCGCCCGCCGGGGCTCCGTTGACGAAAAGGCTTTGACGTTCGTTTGAACTCATGATGACTCCGTCGTCACGGCAGTTTGCGCAGTAAAAGCCTGAGGCATCCGTCGCGAAGCTCTTGCCGCTCTAACTGTAGGCGCCCCGCGGCGAGCTCGATGCGGCGCTCGAAGCGACCATAGGGAATCTCCAGACGGTGGATCACCGCGCGCCGGGAACTCGTTGGCAATGGCCGATGGCCGATCACGATTAGCAGCGGCCCGTCGATCATGATCTGCACCGCCTCGGAGGGCACGCCGGGAAGCGCCACCAGGATGGTGACCAGGGTTCCATCCTCCACGATGTCCACCGGCGGCTCCCAGGTGGGGCGTTCGGCAAGGCCACGTCCCAACTGAAAGAACCGGCGTTGTAGTCGGTCCGCTCGCTCCAGCAGCTCGCAGGCCTCCGCCCACATCCATTCTGACGTGTCGCGTATTGTCATCGGTGCCGTTTCCCGGAGAAGATGGCGGCAGAGCATTCCGCTCCACCCCCCGATCTTCTAACAACATGGGCACCGGGGATCGGGTTTTCAATAGCGGCAGACTGGACCTCCTCCCACAACCGCTCTACCCCGAAAAAACAGGCGCTTACACAGCTCCCATGGCGACGCTGCCAGACATCCGCGTCGGCTGTTGCGGTTTCCCCATGGCCCGGGCGGCCTACTTCCGCCGCTTCCGGTTGGTGGAAGTGCAGCAGACCTTCTACCAGCCGCCCCGACTCGAGACCCTGGCGCGGTGGCGGGCAGAAGCCGGCGCCGGGTTCGAGTTCACCCTCAAGGCCTGGCAGCTCATCACCCACGAACCCGCGAGCCCCACTTACCGTCGCCTGACATGGCCCATTCCCGAGGCGCTCAAGGAACGCTACGGCAGCTTTCGGCCCACCCAGGAAGTCATGGAGGCCTGGCGGATAACAGCGACCTGCGCTCGGGCGTTGCAGGCCCGGATCGTGGTCTTCCAATGCCCCGCCTCCTTCGGCCCCACCGAGGAGCACATCGCCCATCTCATCCATTTCTTCCAGGCAGCGCGGGCCGGCCACGAGGATCTCGTCTTCGCCTGGGAACCCCGGGGACCGTGGCCCGAGGCCACCGTCGCTGGGTTGTGCCGCAAACTCGAGCTTGTCCACGTGGTGGATCCGTTCCAGGCCCAGCCTGCGGTGCCGGGCCTGCGTTATTACCGGCTCCACGGCATCGGCGGCAGCCGCTACCGCTACGGGGATCGGGACCTGGAACGCTTAGCGCAATGGTGTGAGGGCCGCACCTACTGCTTGTTCAACAACGTGGCCATGGCCGACGACGCGGCCCGCTTCGCGCGATTGCTGGGAAATCGCTAGGCGGACCATGCTCCGGTCGCAGGCCCCGGGCTCCTGGTCTACAATGGGGCAGGTTTCTGATTTTTAAAACAGGCGCTAGCCACCGTTCCATACTCCGGACCGAAGGCATGAAACACAAGGTGGCAGTCGGGGAGCTGCAATACGGCATGTACGTGTGCGAGCTTGATCGGCCTTGGCTCGAGACGCCTTTCCTGTTCCAGGGTTTTGTGCTGGAAACGGAAGAGCAGCTCCAGACCCTCAAGCGCTACTGCCAATACGTCTACGTGGACCTCATGCGCTCAGGGGAATCGGGGGCGGTCGCGCGCCCGCCCCAGGGCATTGGTTTCGAGCGGGCGGCGGTGGCCGAGCCCTCTCCCCGGGCCAGGAGAGCCCTTCGCCTCTCCAGCACGCCGGCCAACGGGCCCGGATCCAGCCCCCAGGCCGAACTTGCCATTTCCCATGCTTCCCTGGCCGGGCTCCGCCACCCCGGGCTGGGAACGGTCACCTATTCGGATGCGATAAGCGTCGAGGAGGAGGTCGCCCCCGCCCGGGAATCCACGGCGAAGCTGGAGCGTTTGGTGGACGAGATCCACGTCCACCTCCTGGCGGAACCCACCTTTGACCTCAAACGGATACATTCCGCCATCCGGGAGATGGTGGACAGCATCGCCCGGAACCCCGACGCCCTACTGCTCCTGAACCGGCTGAAAATCAAAGACAGCCGGTCTTTCCAGCAGTCCATTTACACGGCCGCCCTCCTCATGGCCTTCGGCCGGCAGCTCGGCCTGCCCAAGGAAGACCTAGTGGTGCTGGGGGAAGGAGGGCTGCTCTTCGATGTGGGCAAGGTGAAGCTTCCCCGCCAGGTGTTGGATCCCCAGCGCTCCCTCACCCCCGAAGAGCTCAAGATGTTCAAGAGCCACGTGGTCATCGGTGAACAGCTCCTCGGCGGCCTGCGGGAGTTTCCCGAAGCGGCCCTCGCCATCGTGTCCCAGCACCACGAACGGGAAAACGGTAGCGGCTATCCCCGCGGCCTGGTGGGCAACAAAATCACCCTCTTCGGCAAAATGGCCGCTATCGTAGACTGCTACCAGAGCCTGTGCCAGGGCTATATGGGGGGCTCGCCCATGGCCTCCCACAGTGCCCTGCAGATGCTGCACGGGCTGGCGGGCAGCGCCTTCCATCCCGGTCTCGTGGAACGGTTCATCCGCTGTGTCGGCATCTACCCGGTGGGCACCCTGGTGGAGCTGCAAACGGGGGAAGTGGCCATTGTGTTTGCCCAGCACCGGGGCAGGAGCATGGCGCCACGGGTCATGGTGGTGCTCGACGAGGCCAAAAAGCCCTATCCCAAGCCCTTCATCCTGGACCTGGCCGAAGGCTCCACCGACGCCTCCGGCGAAACCTACCGTATCGTGAAGGGGCTGGAAGACGGGGCGTATGGCATCGACGCGCGGGAATACTATCTCTGATCCTATGGACCGTTCTGACCTGCCCACTTTGCCTGCGACCGGCGCCCCTCTCCCCCTGCCGCGAGGCGATGCGAGGGCCGGTTGACCGCCATCCCGCCGGCTGACGACCCCCAAGACAGGGGGTGGATCCGCAGGTTCCACGCCTGCCTCGGGGCCGAATTCCTTCCCACCCTGGAGACACTGATCGACGGGGTCACGGCGCCCCCAGACCTACCCTTTGATTCCGAGGAGCGCGCCCGCTTTCGAGCCTTCGCCCTGACCTACTTTCAACATCTGGACCACAGCGAGCCGGGCGACGAAAGGGCTGCCGTCCTGGAGAGGACCTGGCAACAGTATGGCAGCGCCGGTTTGAGCGTCGACTGGGTCTACCGGGCCTTCGACGCCTACCTCGCCGCCGCCACCCGAGCCGCTCTCACCCGGCTGCCGGGAAGCGACGAAGAGCGTGCCCGGGCCACCCTGGCCCTGCAGCGCACGGTACTGGCAAGGCTCGCGGCGGTGGCACGGGCGGTCCAGGGTCCCGCCGCCGTGGCCCGGGCGGTCGGAGACGAGGCGCTGGCGGACCGGGTGGACTACCCCGCCCTTCTCGACCGGCTGCGTTTTGAGGTGGACGGCAAGGAGACGGCAGCGACCCTGGTAGCGGTGCTGGTGGCGGAGATCGACACCCTGCGGGAGGTAGACAGCGTCATGGGCTATGCCGCTGGCGACCGGTTGGCGGAGGCGCTCCTAGAGCGGCTGCGCCGGGCGCTACGCACCCGGGACGTGGTGGGTCGCATTGGCCGCAGCGACATGGGGTTCATTCTCCCCGGCGTGCCCCACGAAGGCACAGCCACCTTGGCAGCCAACAAGATCCTGCGCGTCCTGGCCGAGCCATTCCAGATGGAAACCCGGCAGGTGGCGGTGGACGCCCGGGTCGGCATCACCCTGTGCACCCGGGGCTCTGCCACAGCGGAGGAGGCCCTGCGCCAGGCCTGCCTCGCGGCACGGGAAGCGCGGCGCAATCACGTGGGCTATACCGCCCACGCCGAGCTGGACGTGCTCGCGGGAGACTCTCCCCTCATTTTGCGCACCGATTTGCGGGAAGCGATCGAGGAAAACGACATTTTCCTATGCTTCCAGCCCCAAGTGGACCTGCGCACCGGCCGCGTCGCGGGAGCGGAGGCGCTGCTTCGCTGGGTCCATAGCAAGCGTGGGCCGGTGCCGCCCAACGTGTTCGTGCGCATCGCCGAGCACGGAGGACTCATTGCCTCCCTCACCACCTGGGTGGTGAACGCCGCTGCCCGGCACTGCGCCAGCCTAGTGGGCGCGGGGCTCGATGTGCGCATGGCGGTCAACGTGTCCGCCTACGACCTGCTGGATGCCGATTTCGCCGATTTCACCGCCCACGCCCTGGAACTGTGGGGCGTGCCGCCCGACCGGCTGGTGGTGGAGGTGACGGAGACCGCGGTCATGGAGGACCAGCAGCGGGCCTTCGAGATGCTGGTGCGGCTCAAGCAGCTGGGGGTGCGTGTCTCCATGGACGACTTCGGCACGGGCTACTCGTCCATGGCGCGACTGCGACATCTGCCCATCGACGAGCTGAAAATCGACCTTTCCTTCGTGAAGGCACTCCTGGACGGGGACAAGGACAAGAAGATCGTCAAGTCCATGATCGACCTGGGGCATGGGCTCGACATGGAAGTGGTGGCGGAGGGCGTGGAGACCTTGGAGACGCTGCGCTGTTTAGCTGGGCTGGGGATCGACCTCGCCCAGGGCTACCTAATCTCCAGGCCTCTGCCGTTCGCCGACTTCTTGCGCTTCGTGCGCGCTTTCGACCCACAGCGGCTCGCCGTGTCCCGATCGAAACCATCCCGCTGACCGAGCCCCTGGCGGGGCAGCGCCTGGCGCGAGAAAGCAAAAACCCCGGGGATCCCCGGGGTTTCGGTTACGGCGGCTCTCCCGTGCTTCAGACGGGCTGGATATTAGACGCCTGCATCCCTTTCGGGCCACGGGTCACCTCGAAGCTCACCCGCTGGCCTTCCTTGAGGGTCTTGAAGCCTTGCCCCTGGATGGCGGAGAAATGGGCGAAAAGATCTTCGCCGCCGCCGTCGGGCGTGATGAAGCCGAAGCCTTTAGCGTCGTTAAACCACTTGACGATACCGGTTGCCATTTACAGTCCTTTTTCAACAAATACGAACAAAAGCGGGCGATTCCCGCACCCTCGATGCCTGAATCGCAAGACTGCAAACCACCCAACGGGTATCGCACAACTTGGAATCCGACAACGAGCCGCCTTTGTACGCGGTTTGCGGGCCGGAGTCAAATTTTTTTAGTGGGCAGTGGAAAGCACCTTCAAGCTCTCGTTGAATCCTCGGTGAGCATCCGGGCGAACAGCCGCCGCACCCTGTCCACGGTATCCGCCTCTTGCGGCCCCTTGTCGGGCCGCAGTCGCTTGACCCGGGCGAAGCGCAGCGCCATCCCGGCCGGGTACTGGGGGCTCGCCTGGACCTCGTTGCACTCGATTTCCACCACGAGCTCAGGCTTCACGTACACGGTCCACGGGTCCCGTGAGATCTCCAGGGCGAGCAGCTTCTGCGTCTGCCAGCGCAGCATCTCGTCGGTCAGTCCCTTGAAGGTCTTGCCCAACATGACGAAGGTGCCCGCCTCCGGATCCCGGGCGCCGAGGTGCAGGTTGGAGAGCCAGCCCCGCCGCCGCCCGTGACCCCATTCAGCGGCGATCACCACCAGGTCTAGGGTATGGGCTCGCTTCACCTTGAGCCAGGCGGCGCCGCGCCTGCCGGCCGCGTAGGGCGCCTCCAGCGCCTTGACCATGACGCCCTCATGGCCCCGCGCCACTGCGGCCTCGAAGAACGCCTGGGCCTCGGAGAGCTCGCCGGTGACGGTGCGAGGGACGATCAGCCCAGGGGAAGCGGCGTGCGCCAGGACTTCGAAGCGGCGACGAGCCGGCTGGTCGAGCAGGCTTTCTCCTTCCAGGTACAAGCAGTCGAAGAAGAACACCGACAGGGGGAGCTGCCGGCGCATGGCCGCCACGTCCAGCTTGCGCCCGAAGCGGCGCATGGTCGTCTGGAAAGGCTCGGGAACACCCTCGGGCCGCAGGGCAATGACCTCCCCGTCCAGGATCAATTCGCGGGCGGGAAGCGCCGCTGCCGCTTCCACGACCTCCGGCACGGAACCGCTCACCTCGTTGAGGCGGCGGGTGAAAACCGCGACGTCCGCACCCTGCTTGTGCACCTGGACCCGGGCCCCGTCCAGCTTCCACTCCAGGGCCGCCGGTCCCAACTGGGTCAGGGCATCGTCCATGTCCTCGGCGCTTGCCGCCAGCATGGGCAAAACAGGTCGAAAAAGGCGCAGGCAAAAGCGCTCGAGCCCCGCCGCTCCCTCCCGGAGGAGGGCCTCGGCCACCACCCCGAGATCGCCGGCGAGCATCGCAGCGCGGCGCACTTCTGCCGGCGCGAGCCCCGTCGCGACTGCCACCGCATCTAGCATGACCCCCTCCAGGGCGCCCTGGCGCAGCTCGCCGATGAGCAGCCGCAACAAGAATGCCTGCTCGTCCCCGGTGGCCTGGCCCAGCAGGGCACCCAGCCGCTCGCCCCGCTGGGCGGCCGAGCCCGGCCCGCTAAGAGCGGCGATCTCGGCGAGGGCCCGATCCACCGCCGCGAGCGTGAGAGTCGGCGTGCACGCCGGCGAGCCGAGGGCTTGGCGCACGGTCGCCGGGCCGACGTTGAGCTTTTTCTGGCGCGGCTCGCCCACGAGGAAGGCGATGCCGATGCGCACCTCCTCGGGGGCAAGACGCCGCAAGCAGTCGGCGAGCGCCTGCACCTTGGCGCGGCGGCTGGAGGTCGCCGCCACCCGGTTCGAGGCTGCCACCAGCTCCGCGAGCTGCATATAGCTCTCAGCCGATACGGCCCCGCGCCGCCTGGAGGCAGGCTTCGATGGCGGCCTGTGGGCGCTCACGCTGGGGGAAATGCCCTACGCCGGGCAGGACTTCCCGGCGATAGCCGGCAGTGAAGAACGCCTCCTTGCCCGCAGAGGTCTCCGGCAAGGTCGCCCCATCCTCCGCCCCGTGGAGCAGCAAGGTAGGTACCTCAACTTTTTCCGGCACCGCGAGCCGACGCTCCAGCCCATCGTAGCGGGAATCGCCCGGGGCGTAGCCCCAGCGATGGCGGTAGGAATGAACGGTGACGCCGATCCAATCCGGGTTGTCGAAGGACACGGCGGTGGCCGCGAACGTTTCCTCGGTGAAGCGCCAGGCGGGCGACCACAGGCGCCAGAGGCGGCGAGTGAAATCCCGGCGGTCCCGCTCCAGTGCCTGCCGCCCCCGCTCCAAGGCGAAATACCAGTGGTACCAGTACTGGCGCGCCTGGTCGAAGGACAGGGCCTGATCGGGCGTATTGGTGCCGTAGCCCACGGAAAGCACCACCAAGGCACGGATTCGCTCGGGGATTAGAACCGCCGCCACGTAGGCGGCGCGGGCACTCCAGTCGTGGCCCACCAGCACGAAATCACGCAGCGCCAGGGCCACGGCAAAGTCCACCACGTCCTGTCCCAGGGCCGAGAGCTGGCCGCTACGCATGACAGAAGCATCGCTGAAGCGGGTCGGCCCGAAGCCACGCAGATAGGGGCACAGAACCCGGTAGCCCTCCTCCGCTAGCCGCTCGGCCACGGGGTCCCAGGTGCGGACATCGTCCGGCCAACCATGGAGCAGCAGAAAAGCGGTGGCGTCGCGCACGCCCCGCTCTTCGTAAGCAATCCGAAGGGTGGGTGTGTCCACGGTTTTCGTTTTCAATCGCTGTTCCTCACCGCACTGTTCCGAGGCAAGCCGCGGGGTACGCGCCACATCAGCATGCGCAGCACCCAGTACATGGCGGCGGCCGCCAGCAGATGCTTCAACGTGTGGCCGCTCACCACCTGGCCCAGAGCAAAGATGGCATGATCGTGCCACTCCGCTGCCAGGGCCGCTGCGTAGAGCAGAAACGCCACGCCCAGGTCTGCGCGCCTCGTATAACGGGACGGCCACACGGTGAGGGCAAGCGCCAGCGCGCACGCGGCGGCCTGGAACGTCAGATAAGGAAGCACGTTCTCGGCCGCAAGCGCGGCGCTCGCGCGCCAGTAGACGACCGTTCCCACACCGAGGGCGGCGATGAGTAGAAAGGCGGGTAGCACCGCCTTGGAATCGCTGCGATCCGCCAGCACAGCGGCCACGAGGGCCGAAAAGACGAGCGTCATGGCGGATCGGTCCCAGGCCAGAGCATCATCTGTCGGTGCCCAGTGATAATACGCCGAACCGAGCGCTGTCAGCACGGCACCGGCAAAGAAGGCAAGATAAGGCCAACGGCCCTGGTCTTCCAAGAAGCTCTGGCGTCCCGGGCCGCGAAGATAACGCAGCCCGAGCCAGCCCACCGCCAGGAAGCCCGCGTTGGAGATCACGTTGGCGAAGTTGGGAACGCCAAGAAACGCCCGATCATCCGCGAAGGCGTGATACGCCTGGGGCTGGGGGTAAGCAGGCACGAGTAGGGCCACCGCCACGAGGGAAAGCCCCAGGACGGCCACCACGCCGAAACAGACCGTCCCGGCGAGGGTGCGCTCGTGCCGGCCGGCTCGGACCGGCGCCTCCGGATAGGCCGATAGAGCGATCGGTCAGTCCTCCTCGAAATGGTCGCGCAAACCGCAGGCGAAGGGAGTTGCCTATCCAGCGCGCACGAGCCTGACGAGGACACCCAACCGGCTCGAAGGTACCGTCCGGGCGAGCGCGTTCTCGTCCACCGCCGCGATGCCGCGCGCTCTTGTACTCGCTCAATAGAGGATCTGCACGTTCTCCCGGGCAAGCCATGCCTCGAGCCCGGCGATGAGCTCGTCCTCCAGCCGCACGCGCCATGCATCGCCCAGGGGCAGATCGCACTCGGCCACCCCGTTCACGTAATGAACCACCACGGGACAGGTGCCGTGGCGATAAGGCTCGAGCAGCTCGCGCAGCTTGATCGGGTCGGAAGCGCCGTTGCACACGAGCCGTACCGCCTTGGCGTAACGGCCGCGGGCCTCGCTCAGGCTCATCAACTTTTCTGCCGTCAAGCGTACGCCTCCGGTGAACTCGTCATAGACCACCTTGGCTTCCACCACCGCCAGGGCTTCCTCCCGCAGCCAAGCGCGATGCTGCTCGAAAAGCTCCGAAAAGGCCACTACCTCCACCTTGGCGCTGCCGTCGTCCAGCACGATAACCCCCATGCGGCCGCGCCGGGTGGGTTGGATGCGCAAGCTGTAGATCATGCCGGCCACGAGCACGCTCTGCTGGGAAGGCTGCAGCTCGGCCAGGCGGGTTTTCACGAAGGCAGAAACTTCCCGGGCGTAGGCGTTGAACGGATGACCCGAGAGGTAAAACCCCAGGGCAAGCTTTTCGTTTTGCAGCCGCTCGGCCTCGCTCCATGGAGGGCAGTCGATCAGCGCTGGCGGGTGCTCCGCGCCGTCTGCCGCGCCGAAGAGGCTCACTTGAGAAGAGGCGAGATCTCGCCGCTCCGCCTCTTCCAGGGCGATGCCCACCGAGGCAAGCAAGCTCGCCCGGTGCTCGTTCACCGAGTCGAAGGCCCCGGCACGCACCAGGGATTCCACCACCCGCCGGTTCACCACGCGCTTGTCCACCCGCCGGCAGAAGTCGAGCAGACTGCGGAACGGCCCGCCCTCGGTCCGGGCGGCCAGAATCGCGTCGATGGCCGCCTGACCTGTGCCCTTCACGGCACCGAGTCCGTAGCGGATGGTGCGCTCGTCCACCGGGACGAAGCGGTAGCCGCTCTCGTTCACGTCCGGCGGCAACACGGTGAGACCGTTCTGCCGGGCGTCTTCGTAGAGCTGCTCCACCTTGTCGGTGTCGTCCATCACCGCGGAGAGGTTCGCCGCCATGAAGGCTGCGGGATGGTGGGCCTTCATGTACGCCGTCTGGTAGGCCACCAGGGCGTAGGCGGCGGCATGGGACTTGTTGAAACCGTAGCCCGCGAACTTCTCCATGAGATCGAAAAGCTGGCTTGCCTTATCCCCACGCAGCCCGTTCTTCTCCGCGCCGGCGACGAAGATCTCCCGATGCCTCGCCATCTCCTCGGGCTTTTTCTTGCCCATCGCCCGCCGCAGCAGGTCCGCGCCGCCCAGGGTATAGCCGCCAATCACTTGGGCGATCTGCATCACCTGCTCTTGATACACCATGATTCCGTAGGTGGGACCGAGGATCGGCGCGAGCCGCGGGTCCAGATATTCCACCGCTTTGCGCCCGTGCTTGCGCTCGATGAATTCCGGAATGAGATCCATGGGACCTGGACGATATAGGGCCACCAAAGCGATCAGGTCCTCGAAGCGGTCCGGCCGGGCCCGCTTCAGCAGGTCCCGCATGCCGCGAGATTCGAACTGAAACACCGCAGTGGTGTTGGCGCTGGAAAAGATCCTATAGGTGTCCGGGTCGTCCAGGGGCAGGGATTCCAGGGACAGGCAGGACGTGGGGTCGAGCTGGCGCACGTAGCGCAGCGTCCAGTCGAGGATGGTGAGGGTGGTCAAGCCGAGGAAGTCGAACTTCACGAGCCCGATCTTCTCCACGTCGTCCTTGTCGAGCTGGGAGACCACGCTTTGGGAGCCCTGGGCCACGTACAGGGGGCAGAAGTCGGTGAGCCGTCCCGGGGCGATCAACACGCCCCCCGCATGCATGCCCACGTTGCGCGTCAAACCCTCCAACCGTTCGGCGAGCGCAAGCAGCTCCTGCACCTCCTCTTCGTTCTTCTCCCGCTCCGCAAGCAGGGGCTCCGCCTGCCGAGCCTCGGCCAGGGTGATGTGCTTGCCCGGTTGGAAGGGGATCAATTTCGCCAATTGGTCGCAGAAGTTGTAACCCAGGTCCAGCACCCGCCCCACGTCCCGCACCCCGGCGCGCGCTGCCATGGTGCCAAAAGTGGCGATCTGGGAGACGCTCTCGTGGCCATACTTCTGCCGCACGTACTCGATCACCCGATCGCGCCCGTCCTGACAGAAGTCGATGTCGAAGTCGGGCATGGACACCCGTTCCGGGTTTAGGAAGCGCTCAAACAGCAGGTCGTAGCGGATGGGATCCAGGTCGGTGATACCCAGACAGTAGGCCACGAGCGAACCCGCACCGGAGCCGCGTCCCGGCCCCACCGGCACGCCATTCGACTTCGCCCAGTTGATAAAGTCGGCCACGATCAGGAAGTAGCCGGAGAAGCCCATCTGCTGGATGGTCTCGATCTCGAAGGCGAGCCGCGCCCGGTAGCGGGGTGCTACCCGGTCGCGCTCTTGCGTGTCAGGGAAGAGCCGGGCGAGCCGGCGCTCGAGGCCCGCCTGCGCCTCCCGCTCCAGGTATTCCTCCAAGGACACGCCCTCGGGCGTAGGAAAACGGGGGAGTTTCGCCTTGCCCAGCTCGATCTCCAGGCTGCAGCGCCGGGCGATTTCCACGCTGTTGGCAAGCGCCTCCGGTAAGTCGGCAAAGAGGGCTCTCATCTCCGCCTGGGTCTTGAAGTACTGCTCGGGAGTAAAAGCCTTGGGCCGACGCTGGTCGGACAAGATGTAGCCCTCGGCGATGCACACCCGCGCCTCGTGGGCGCGGAAATCCCCGGGCGCCAGGAACTGGATCGGGTGGGTGGCCACGACCGGCAGTCCCAGGCGAGCGGCCAGGGCCGCAGCGGCCCGAGTACAGTTCTCGGCGTTGGGTGTGCCGTCTCGCTGGAGCTCCAGGTAGAACCGGGCGGGAAAAAGCCGGGCGTACTCCTCGGCGAGGGCCCGGGCCCGCCCGGCATCGCCCCGCATCAAGGCTGCACCTACGTCGCCTTGATGAGCGCCAGAGAGCAGGATCAGTCCCTCAGTGCCCTCAGCTTCGAACCATCCTTTCTTGATCTCGGGCCGGCCTCGGTACTGATTCTCCAAGTAAGCCCGGGTCAGCAGCCGCGATAGCCGCAGGTAGCCGTCTCGGGACTGGCACAGGAGCAGGAGGCGGTGGGCGTTGGGCCGATCGGTTTCGTTGGTAAGCCACAGATCGCAGCCGATGAGCGGCTTTACCCCCTGGCTGCGGGCCGCCTCGTAGAACTTGACCATGCCGAACACGTTGGCAAGATCGGTAAGGGCGAGTGCCGGCATGCGGTCTTCCCGGGCCCGGCGCACCGCATCCTCGATCCGCACGATACCGTCCACGATGGAGTATTCGCTGTGGAGCCTCAGGTGGATGAAAACGGGATCGGGCATGGGTGTTACAAAGGCGTGCATTGCACTCGAACATCCTCCAACAGCAGCACGCGATGAGATTCTACCTCAGGCGGCAATGCCCCTTGAACCGGAGCGAGCTTGACGTGGCGCGCCGGGGTTCCTGAAGAGGCTCCTCACGCAGCGTTTCGAAGGCCATGTGGCGGTGGCCGCGCCGGATGCGGTATACGCCGAAGTCCCTGCGACCGATGGCGAAAATCTTCTGCAACCGGAGCTGCTCGGCAGCGGCGACCCAGGGACGCGTCGGCTAGACCCATCGGCACATCGCCGTAGCGGACCATCGGCTCGAACGCGCGGCCGAGCGCGGGCGCGTCGAGGAAGACGCTCACGCCGCCGGCGGCGACGAAATTCATCAAGCGCTACGCTCCCTGTCTGGCCGGGGTGAGCAAATGGAACGCCTCCGTGAGAACCGGCATCGTGGTGCAAAGCGGCTCGTTCATGCGCTCGAGCCGATCCACGCACCTGCCGCGCCACTCATCGGTCGGATCGAACAACGCGACCAGTGGGTCGGTATCGACGAGGAGCCCTTGGCAACCGCGGGTCAGGAGTCCCTTCTGGTCCGGCTCTTGGTCAAACCGGGGGCTCGCGACCGACCGCGCCCCGTGACCCGAGTATCTTTTTGCCAGGTTTGCGCCCGATTACCTCTACGACGACACACTTCGCGTCCGCGTCGGCGACCCGGGACCAGCCGCCGACGCCGAGATCCAAGCACCGGTAGACTTCGTAGGGGCACAGAGCGCCTTCGCGCCGTGCGCGCTCTTCACACGCCCCCAAGCTGCGTTTGGCGCTGCTCGGAGATGGAAAGGCCGGTCGCCTTGCGCAGCTTGGAGAGGGTTCTCTCGGCATCTTGGTCGAGCCTCACCGTACGGGTGCCCATTGGTCTTGCTTGCCGATGCGCGTCTCCAATACGGGATGTAATACGGAAGATCCACGGGGTCAACGCGCCGTCCCGCTTGCTTGAACTGCCTGGTGCGGCGGTGCCGGTGGCCTCCGCTCCTGCACCAGGCACTGCCCCCCCTATAATAATGTGTTTTATCGACGCTCTGCGCTTTCCCCGATGGGATCCACCCGCCTTCTGCTCCTCGCCACGCTCGCCTCCACCTGCGCCGTGGCCCAAGTCTACAAATCCACGCTGCCCGACGGTCGGGTGGTCTACGGAGACGCGCCGGCGCCAGGAGCACGGAAAGTGGAACAGATGGCGCCAGCGCCCCAGCCCTCGGAAGCACAACGGCAAGCCGGCGAGGCGCAACGCCAAAAAGCCCTGGAGCAGGCCGAGCAGACCGCCGCACGGCTGCGCGAGCGGGCGCAGGAGCGGGCCGCCGCCGAGGATGAGGTGCGTCAGGCCGAAGCAGCCCTCGAGGAGGCGCGGCGGGCCCGGGAAGCGGGACGCGCGCCGCTCCCGGGGGAGTACCTGGGCACGGCCGGCGGTGGAATGCGCCCCACCGAAGCCTACCAGGCCCGGCAGCAGGCCCTGGAGGAAGCCGTCTCTGCCGCCGAGGCGCGGCTCGCCCGGGCCCGCGAAGCGCTGCAGGCGCTGCGCTGACCTGGCGATTTCACCAAGGGCCCGGGGCAGTGGCACGGAGCTGGGCGGGAGAGCCCTTCGCCCAACCTGGTGGGATGAATCGCGCGTGCACTACCCTGGAACAAGAAGGATCGTCGATCCCGGACCAGCCTGGCTTCATTTCAAGCGCGTTTGGATGAATCAATCTGGGTGAGGCTCGCTTTCGATGAAACCCGCCAAACCGAGCCGCTCCAGCTTCCACAGGATACGCGGCCTGCACTACCACGTGCGCCGTTGGGGGCCGCCCGAGGGTCCGCCCCTCTTTCTCTTACACGGGTGGATGGACGTCTCGGCCTCGTTTCAGTTTCTGGTGGATGCCCTGGAAGGTCCCTGGCAGTGCATCGCCCCCGACTGGCGCGGTTTCGGGCTCTCGGGATGGGACGAGGGGGATTATCGGTTTGCCGATTACCTGGGGGACCTGGACGCTCTGCTGGATCTCTACGCAGACGGGGTTCCCGCCCCCCTGCTGGGCCACAGCATGGGCGGCAACATCGCCTGCCTCTACGCCGGGGTGCGGCCCGAACGGGTCAGTCATGTGGTCTCCTTGGAAGGTTTCGGGCTTCCCGCCTCTTGCCCGGAGGAGGCCCCCGGG
The DNA here is from genome assembly GCF_036803785.1 of Pelomicrobium sp. Taxonomy (NCBI): domain Bacteria; kingdom Pseudomonadati; phylum Pseudomonadota; class Hydrogenophilia; genus Pelomicrobium; species Pelomicrobium sp. The sequence continues at coordinate 28,035 of NZ_DAIRTR010000016.1, forward strand.
CGCTACCGACGCTGGCTCGATGAGCTGAAGACCCCCGCAGCCTTCTCCGAGTATGCTTCGCTGGAGGCGGTGGCCGCGCGGCTGCGGAAAAACAATCCGCGTCTCACCGAAGAGCAGGCCCGGTTCCTCGCCCCCCACTGGGCTAGGCCCGAGCCCGACGGCCGGGTGCGGCTGGTGAGCGACCCGAAGCACAAACGGGTCAACCCGGTCCTCTACCGGCTGGAGGAGGCGATCGCCTGCTGGCGCAGGATCGAGGCACCAGTGCTGTGGGTGCTGGGGGAGGAATCCACCCTCGCCCACCAGTACCGGAACGCCCCGGAAGAATTCGAGCGCCGCCGCGCCGCCATCGCCCGGCTGCGGGTGGAAACCCTGGCGGATGCCGGCCACATGATGCACCACGATCAGCCCCGCGCCCTGGCGCGGCGGGTCGAAGCGTTTTTGATGGAGTCCTGACAGGAGGCCCTTCAGGCGCCCGGGGGGCTTCGCCCATGGCTTCGTGCCCCTGCCTCAAGCGCCAAGCGCTCCGCCGCCCACCGTCTTGGCGTCCGCAATGACCTTGTCGGCTTAAGTGCTCGGGGCATGGCTTCTAGACAAAGGAGGGCGCTTGGGCTAGATTCCTCCACGGCCTGGAGAAAATTGAAATGATTACAAGGCCTAGCCTTCCCCATCGCCAACGCCATCCGAGAGGAGAAACAACATGAAAGCGAGAAGCCGCCTCGTCACCGCGGCCGCCGTTATCGTCGCCTTCGCCGCGGCACCCGCCCTCGCCGCCGAGCTCACCGGCACCATGAAAAAAATCAAGGACACCGGCACCATCGTGATCGGCCATCGGGAGGCGTCGATCCCGTTCTCCTACCTGGACGACCAGCAGCGGCCCATCGGCTACTCCATGGACATCTGCGCCCGCATCGTCGAGGCAGTGAAGAAAGAGCTCAACATGCCCAACCTCCAGGTGCGGTACAACCCTGTGACGCCTCAGACGCGCATCCCCCTCATGGCCAACGGCACCATCGATCTGGAGTGCGGCTCCACCACCAACACCATGGAACGCCAGAAGCAGGTGGCCTTCGCCGTCACCACTTTCATCACCGGTACCAAGCTCCTGGTGAAGAAGGATTCCGGGATCAAGAGCGTCGATGACTTGAAGGGCAAAACCGTGGTGGTGACCCAGGGGACCACCAACGAGCGGGCGGTTAAGCAGATCAACGACGAGAAGAACCTGGGTATCCGCTTCCTCCATGCCAAGGATCATGCCGAGTCGTTCCTGACCGTGGAGACGGGCCGGGCGGTGGCCTTTCCCATGGACCACATCCTGCTCTATGGCCTGATCGCCAACTCCAAGAACCCGGCCGAGTGGGACGTGGTGGGCGACTTCCTGTCCTTCGACCCTTACGCCATCATGCTGCGCAAGGACGATCCCCAGTGGAAGAAGTTCGTCGACGCGGTCATCATCGGCCTGATGAAGAGCGGGGAACTCGAGAAGCTCTACAACAAGTGGTTCCTGTCGCCCATTCCGCCCAAGAACGTGACCCTCAACGTGCCCATGACCCCGCAGCTCGTGGAGCAGTTCAAGAACCCCAACGACAAGGGCGCCTAGGCGCTCCTTTCCCGGCAAGAGGGGCCCTGTGCCCCTCTTTTCCTTGAATGAACTACAACTGGGATTGGGGGATCTTCTTCCAGCCCGCCTTTTCCGGGGGCGGAACCTATCTCGACTGGATTCTTTCCGGGCTCAAGTGGACCGTCCTGGTGTCGCTGGCGGCCTGGGTGATCGCCTTCAGCCTGGGCTCGGTCATCGGCGTATTGCGCACGACGCCCCTCAGGCCGCTGCGCCTTGCCGCCACCGGGTACGTAGAGCTGTTCCGCAATGTCCCGCTCCTGGTGCAGATGTTCCTGTGGTTCTTCGTAGTGCCTGAGCTCCTGCCCAGGGCCTGGGGCGACTGGCTGAAGACCGGGCTGCCGCGCCCCGAGTTCTGGACCGCGGTGGTCTGCCTGGGCACCTACACCGCTTCCCGGGTCGCCGAGCAGGTGCGCTCCGGCATCCAGTCGATCCCCAAAGGACAGACCTACGCGGGGCTCGCCATGGGGCTGTCGCTACCCCAGGTATACCGCCATGTGCTGCTGCCCATGGCCTATCGGATCATCATCCCGCCTCTGACCTCCGAGTTCCTGACCATCTTCAAGAATTCTTCCGTGGCCCTCACCATCGGGCTCCTGGAGCTCACCGCCCAAAGCCGCCAGATCACCGACTTTACCTTCCACGGCTTCGAGGCCTTCACCGTGGCGACGCTTCTGTACGTGATGATCACCATGATCGTCATGGTGGGCATGCGGATCCTGGAAGCCCGGGTGCGGGTTCCGGGCTACATCGGCAGCGGCGGCCGCTAGCCCATGTTCGGGGAGTTCGACTTCAATGTAATCGTGCGAGCGCTGCCCTTCCTGTGGCAGGGCATGCAGTTCTCCCTTTACCTCACGGCCCTTGCCATGGCGGGAGGCATCGTGCTGGGAACGCTCCTCGCCCTCATGCGGCTCTCCCGCTTCAAGCTCCTCAATATCCCCGCGGGCGCCTATGTCAACCTGTTGCGCTCCATTCCCCTCATCCTGGTGATCTTCTGGTTCTATTTCCTGGTGCCCATCGTCATGCGCGCCATTCAGGGCACCGAGTACGCCGCTGGCATCGGCCCGTTCTACTCTGCCCTCATCGCCTTCACTCTGTTCGAAGCGGCCTACTACTGTGAGATCATTCGCGCTGGCATCCAGAGCGTGCCTAAGGGCCAGATCAACGCTGCCTATGCCCTCGGCCTCTCCTACGCCCAGGCGATGCGCCACGTGGTGCTACCCCAAGCGTTTCGTAACATGATCCCGGTACTGCTCACCCAGGGCATCATCCTGTTTCAGGACACTTCCCTGGTGTACGTAGTAGGGCTGTCCGACTTCATGGGAGTGGCCAGCAAGGTGGCCCAGCGCGACGGCCGCCTGGTGGAGCTCTATCTCTTTGCCGCCCTCGTGTATTTCATCATGTGCTACGCGGCCTCCTCCCTGGTGAAGCGCCTGCAACAAAGGTTCGCCGTATGATCACGATCAAGAACGTCTCCAAGTGGTACGGGAGCTTCCAGGTGCTCAGGAACTGCTCGACCCACGTGGACAAGGGCCAGGTGGTGGTGGTGTGCGGCCCGTCCGGATCGGGCAAGTCCACGCTCATCAAGTGCGTGAACGGGCTGGAGCCCTTCCAGGAAGGGGAGATCCTCGTCAACGGTGTTTCGGTGGGGGACCCGAAAACCAATCTCACCAAGCTGCGCTCCCAGGTGGGCATGGTATTCCAGCACTTCGAGCTATTTCCCCACATGAAGGTCATCGACAACGTCAACCTGGCGCAGATCAAGGTGTTGGGTCGCTCCAGGGAAGAGGCGAGCGAAAAATCGTTGAAGCTCCTGGACCGGGTCGGCCTCAAGGATCAGGCGCACAAATATCCCGGGCAGCTTTCCGGCGGTCAGCAGCAGCGGGTGGCCATCGCCCGGGCGTTAGCCATGGACCCGGTGTGCATGCTGTTCGACGAACCCACTTCCGCCCTCGACCCGGAGATGATCAACGAGGTGCTGGATGTGATGGTGGAGCTCGCTCGGGAGGGCATGACCATGATGGTGGTCACCCACGAGATGGGGTTTGCCCGCAAGGTGGCCCACCGGGTGATCTTCATGGACGAGGGCGAGATCGTGGAGGACGCTCCCAAGGAAGACTTCTTCGGCAAGCCCCGCTCCGACCGGGCGCAGCAGTTCCTGTCCAAGATTCTCCACCATTGAGGCCCGCGGTGCCCTGAGAAGCCCCCGCTGGGGCGAGCCTTCTTGAGCCGCAACAGCAGGGTTTCGGCCACCGCTCGGGTTCTACCCTGCCCCGCCCCGCGCTCAGTCTTCTAAGGTAAAGCCCACCTTGAGGGTCACCTGCCACCGGGCCACCCTGCCCTCGGCGATGACACCCCGGGTCTCCACGATCTCAAACCAATGGAGGTTGCGCAGTGTCTTCGACGCCTTGGCAACCGCATTTTGCACCGCGTCCTCGATGCTGGTGGCGGACGAGCCGGTCAGCTCGATCAGCTTGTACACGTGGTCGGTCATGATGATCCTCCTTCCGATCGGTTTTTTTCCTCCTTCGCACAAGCGCCCGACTCAAGGGAACATGTCCGCGTAGGCGAACAGCCCCGGCAGTCCGCCGGTGTGCAAGAACACCACCGTCTCGTCGCGGCCGATCCCGCCTTTGCGTACGAGGTCCACGAGCCCCGCCATGGCCTTGCCGGTGTACACCGGGTCGAGGAGCAGGCCTTCGGTACCCGCGGCCAGGGCGAGCGCCTCCTTCATGAGCTCCGTCGGCTCACCGTAGCCCGCGCCCAGATAGGCATCGGTCACGTCCACCGCTTCTGCCTTGAACGCCGCTGCCGCCCCCAGGGTCTCGGCGGCATGGGCGGCAAGCCGCGCCACCAACGGGCGCTGCTCCTGGGCGCTCGCGCGCACGGCGATGCCCGTCACCCGCACCGCTTCCCCCAGCGCGTGGAAGCCGGCCACGAGTCCCGCATGGCTTCCGCCGCTGCCGCTGGCGAGCACCACCCGGTCGAGGTGGATGCCCTGGGCCCGCGCCTGGGTCAGAAGCTCCACGGCGCATTCGGCGTAGCCGAGATCGCCGAGAAGACATGTGCCACCGCGCGGGATGATGTAAGGTCTCGCCCCTTGGGAGGCGAGCTCGGCTGCCATCCGCTCCATCGCCGCCATCGGCTCCTCGTCCTGCTCGAGCCGGTGGATCCGCGCGCCGAGCAGCCGATCGAGCAGCAGGTTGCCGCCCCGGGTGCACGCCGGCCCCGCTTGCGGTCGGGCTGGGGAGAGTAGCAGATGACAGGCGAGCCCCAGCCGGGCCGCCGCGGCAGCGCTCTGGCGGGCGTGATTCGACTGCCACGCGCCGGTGGTGATCAAGGTGTCTGCCCCACGGGCGAGGGCCTCGCCCAACAGGTATTCCAGCTTGCGCACCTTGTTGCCGCCGCCTCCGAGCCCGGTCAGGTCGTCGCGCTTGACCCACAACCGCAGACCGCCGAGGGCCCGTCCCAGTCGGAAGAGCGGCTCCAGAGGCGTGGGCTTGACCGCCAGCGACACCTTGGGATAGCGGCCGAGCCGCTCCATTAGGGCCTGCGCCGAGGGCATATTCAGAATCCCACCGCCTGGCCATCGGCCCGGGGCTCAGACGCCCCCAGGTAGCCGCCCTCCAGGCGGTAGATCGCCTGGGCGCGCCCGAATTCTGTGGCGAAGCGGGGTGCGATCCGCACGACGTGGCCGCGGCGCCGCAGCGCCTCCACGGTGGCCATCGGCATGGAATGCTCTACCGCCAGGATGTTGCCGGGGTCGATCCGCCAGCGGGGCGCGTCGGCTGCCGTTTGCGGGTTCTGGCGGTAGTCGGCAAGCCGCACCAGCATCTGCACGTGGCCCTGGGCCTGCATGGCGCCCCCCATCACACCGAAGCTCATGACCGGTGCGCCGTCGCGGGTGACGAAGCCGGGAATGAT
>NZ_DAIRTR010000017.1:0-32537 GCF_036803785.1 Pelomicrobium sp.
ACCCCCAGGAACACCCCCAGAAGCAGCGCCTGCTGAAACGTGTGAATGCCAAACGCCCAGGCCCACGCCAGCGCTCCGATGACCAGCATCTGGCCGAAGCCGCCGGCGCGCTTGGGTTTCAGGTGATCCACCAGCACTCCCATGACGATGCGCAGCAACGCACCGGCCAGCACTGGTGTGGCCACCAGGAGCCCCTTCTGGCCCGCGGTGAGCCCCAGGTCCGCCGCGATCTGCACCGCCAGTGGGCCTAGGATCACCCAGACCATGAAGCTCAAGTCGAAATAGAGAAACGCCGCGAACAGGGTGGGGGCGTGGCCCACTTTCCAGAAGTTTGTGTTCATTTGGCCCGTCTCCTGCGCTCCAGTGAGGTCAAGCGGCCGGGCGCATCTGGCGACGATAGAGAAATTCCAGCACGTGGGCGCGCACGTGGTGGTAGCGGGCGTCTGCCGCGAGGGCGACCCGGTCCCGGGGACGAGGCAAATCCACTGAAACTACTTCCCCCACGGTCGCGGCGGGCCCATTAGTCATCAGCACAATGGCGTCGGACAGGAGCACCGCCTCGTCCACGTCGTGTGTGACCATGATCGTGGTCGTGCCAGCGGTAGCGACGAGGCGCATCAATTCTTCCTGCAAGGTGGCGCGCGTGAGCGCATCGAGCGCACCGAAGGGTTCGTCGAGCAGCAGCACCTTGGGTTGCATGGCGAGCGCGCGTGCAATGCCCACGCGCTGCTTCATTCCACCAGAGAGTTCGTTTGGGTATTTATGCTCGGCGTGCGCCAGCTCCACAAGCGAGAGTGCCTCGCGCGTGCGCCAGCGCAGCTGCGAACGCGTCTCGTCGCGGCCGAAGACGCGCTCGACGGCAAGATACACATTGCCGAACGCGGTCAACCACGGCAGCAGCGAATGGTTCTGGAACACTACCGCCCGGTCCGGTCCCGGTCCGGCGATCTCGCGCCCGTCAAGGAGCAGTACGCCGCGCGTGGGTTCGAGCAGGCCCGCGATCAAATTGAGCAGCGTGGATTTGCCGCATCCGGAGTGGCCGATGATCGCCACGAACTCACCGCGATGGATATTGAGGTAGATGTCCTCCAGTGCCACGTACCGGCCGCGGCGGGTCGTGAACACCATCTGCACGTCTTCGATTTGCACGAACTTGTCCATGAGGCGATCTGCAATCTCAGTAACGGAAACGGCGTGCCATGAGCAGGATTGCCTGCTCGAGCAGCAAACCCACCAGTCCAACCACGAATATGCCGATGATCAGGTGTTCTACGCTCAGATTGTTCCACTGGTCCCACATCCAAAAACCGATGCCCACTCCGCCTGTGAGCATCTCGGCAGCCACGATTACGAGCCAGGCGATGCCCACCGACAGACGTACGCCGGTTAGCAGGTACGGTACGACCGCAGGAAACAGGATGCGGCTAAAGAGCTTCCACGGCGGGAGATTGAGCACCCGCCCGACGTTGTGGTAGTCCTGTGGAATCTGCGCCACACCAGCGGCGGTGTTGAGCACCATTGGCCACAGGCTCGAGATGAAGATCACCCAGATTGCTGCTGGCTGCGCCTGCTTGAAGATGTACAGCCCTATTGGCAACCAGGCGAGCGGCGACACCGGCCGCAGCACGCTGATGATCGGCGCCATTGCCCGGCTGAGGAAACCGAAATAACCGATCAGAAACCCGAGGGGAATGCCTACGAGCGCCGCAAGCCCGAAGCCCAAGCCCACGCGTGCAAGCGACCGCAGCACGTTCCAGCCGATGCCCTGGTCGTTCGGACCCTTGTCGTAGAACGGATCGCTAAACACCTGGACCGCTGTGGCGAAGGTTTTCGCCGGACTCGGAAGATCGCTCGTGGTGGAGACCAGGGCCCACACGAGGACGAAACTCACGATGCCGATCGCGGGTGGAAGCACCAGGCGCTGCAATCCCTGAATCAGCGTTCGCCCTCGCGCGGGCACGGAGGACGAAGAGGGCGCTGCCTGCAACGGTAGCGGTACTACGGCCGGTGCGCTTGGCTCTGGCTGCTGCTTTTGCTTGCTCAACTGTACGACGTTCATGTTCTCTCCAGGTCGTCTGTTGCGCGCGACCTCAGCTCACACGCACCCTGAAGCTTGCCGCATAGGCTTTCGGGTCCTTGCCGTCCCAGATGCCACCGTCGAAAAACCGAGCAGCGCGCACCGGGCTCTCGGGCACCGGCGCCTTAGCCATGGCGGCGGCCTGCTTGTAAAGCTCGATCTGGTTCACCTGCTTGGCAATCGCCAGATAGTCCACGTCCTCTTTGAGCAGGCCCCAGCGTCGATGTTGAGTTAAAAACCACATGCTGTCGGAGAGGTAGGGGAAGGTTACCGCCCCGTCGTTGTAAAACTTCATATAGTTCTTGTCTATCCACTTTTTGCCTATGCCGTTCTCGTATTCACTCTTCATGCGACCCTCGATTACGTGCACGTCAGTGTTCACGTAGGCTTTCTGGGCGATGATCTGTGCTACCTTGGAGCGATTACCCATCGTGTCGATGTACCTGCCGGCCTCGATGATTGCCGCAGTCATGGCGCGCGCGGTGTTCGGGTACTGCTGCACAAATTCGAGACGCGTGCCGAGCACCTTCTCGGGATGATCCTTCCAGATATCCTGGGTGGTGATGGCGGTAAAGCCGATACGATCGAAGATCGCGCGCGCGTTCCACGGCTCGCCGACGCAGTAGCCGTCCATGTTGCCTACGCGCATGTTCGCCACCATCTGCGGCGGTGGCACAGTGATAGTCTTGACGTCGGTAAACGGGTTGACGCCATGCGCGCCGAGCCAGTAATAAATCCACATGGCATGCGTGCCGGTGGGGAAAGTGTGGGCGAAGGTGTATTCGCGCGGCTCCGCTTTGAGTAAGGTCGCGAGCGACGTGCCATCGGTTACCCCCTTCTCCTTGAGCTGGTTCGAGAGCGTGATCGCCTGGCCGTTGTTATTGAGAGTCATGAGAATGGCCATGTCCTTCTTCGGCCCGCCGATGCCCAGCTGTACGCCGTAGATCAGGCCATAAAGCACGTGCGCGGCGTCGAGCTCGCCGTTGACGAGCTTGTCGCGCACCGCAGCCCAGCTCGCTTCCTTCGAGGGCAGGATCTTGATGCCGTGCTGCCTGTCGAAGCCTAGTTCCGCGGCGATGACCACGCTGGCGCAGTCGGTGAGCGGAATAAAGCCGACCTTAACCTCTTTTTTCTCCGGTGCGTCTGAGCCGGCGGCCCAGGCAGCCGAGCGGATCGCCGGCGGCACGAGTGAGAGGATAGAAGCCCCTGTGACAGCGCCTGCAAGCTGAATGAGGCGGCGCCGCTGCGGATCTGCTGGGGCAGGGCTAGGGTGGCTCTTTTCGCTCATTCCGTCACCTTAAGGTCGAATAAACAGTTCCCAAAAAAAAAGCGTCCTGAAGCTGTGGCTTTTCCCCCACACTCCAGGACGCCGTTGTCCTAAGCGGGCGCTTTCGCCCCTTACCTCATCGCGCGCCCGCCCGCTCGAGCGTACGCTCGATCGTCTTTCTCGCAACAACCATGCCTGCTCCCGGATCCAGTATTTCCATCAATGCATCAAAGCCTTGCGCGCTCGCTCCAGCCTTCACACCGCTACCAGGCGCTGCGCCTGCACCATCGCGGAGCAGGCGCGCACCAAATCAGCCCGGCCGTTTCATAGCATCGATCACGCCCTGCGCAACCTCTGCGAGGCGCATCCTTCGGTCCATGGCCATCTTGCGCAAGATGCCGTACGCTTCTGCCTCATCGATGCCCCGCGCCTTCATGAGCAGCCCCTTGGCCCGCTCCACCGCTTTGCGCTCCTCAAGACGCGCCTGGACTTGCGCCAGCTGCCGCTTGAGCGCCTGCTCTGCTTCGAAGCGGGCGATCGCCACGCGCAGGACGACATCGACATCCCCGGCGGCAACCTCGCCCACCACGTAGGCCGAGACGCCCGCTTCAATGGCCGCCTTGATGGTCTGCATATCTCGCTGGGCAGTGACCAGGATAATGGGCCGAGGCGTGCTTCGCGTGAGCTCGCAAAGCTGCTTCAGCACATCGCGGGCCGGGTAATCCCAATCGAGGATGATCACGTCGGGCTCGTACTTCAGGACCAACTCATGGAGTTCGATGGCCGCGCGGACCTGCGCCACCACTTCGCACCCCACTGCGGTCAGGACCCCCTTGAGCCGACTGATGTCCTTAGCGGTGTCGTCCACCAGAATCACGCGCATGGAAGCCCTGTCGTCTCTGAGCCCTCCGCCCGAAGGATGCTGTCCTTCAGGCACGCGTCAGGCAGCCGCGGTAGCAGCGGCTTCCTTCATTACGCTCGCCAAGAGCCAGTAGACGTCCGCCCAGGCCTGCTCAACGTCCGCGGTGAACTCTTTCCCCAAACTTTGCTGCAAAGCCCAAAGAAGCGCTGTACCGACTGCGGCGTAATGACTTTCCTTGACACCGTAGCTCGCATGACGCCGGCCCAGGTCCTGGACCGCCGGCACGATCTCGCCGAAGTGCGCCAGGCTATTGACGGCGGCGTTGATCATGGCCATGAGCTTGCGTCCCTGCGCCACCATGTCGCCTTCAAACAGAAGCCGCAAAGACGGATCCATCGCAAAAAGTTGTTCGTAGAACAACCTGGCTACCTGATCCTGGAGGGGAAGGATCTTTGACCAGCTCGACTGCACTAAAGTGATCTGCTGCGGTGTCATGACAACTCCTTTCGCCAAGGGTTGACCAGGGTGATCATGTCATCGACTGCCGCCCTTATCTCGGCATCGGTGAGGTTCGCATTTCCCCCGCGCGGCAGCATTTCCGGGCAGCTCGATGCAACGAAATCCTCCGGCGCTCGGGCATATAACACCTCGCGTCCCTGATCCAAGGGCGCGGCCCCAAACCGTCTTGTTCTCGATCCGGAGCACGCCCGACAACGGCTCATCGTGGCAATCCCGGTAGGGCCTGGCCCACACCGCCTGTCCTCGTTTGAGTCACGCATCGTCTCGCGTTGGGTAGGCGGCCTCCTGTCCGGTCGCCGCGGGAGAGGTGCAAGCGTTCAAATCGAGACTGTCGTTCCGAGATGCATCGCCGTCTCATTTCTCGGGATGGGCACGATGCCGACCGTCGCGTCTCCCATTTCGATGTCCCGGCGCGGGCTATCTTGGTGGTCCTCGTGACAGGCGATGCAGACCTTTGCCACGGTCTCGTCTGGGTAGACTGCCGTGGGACACCTCCCACCCAACGCCTCTTCCTCGTCAAACGGCTGGCCCGGGCTCTTGACCACCGCTTCAGGCCCCTCCTTTTTCAGGGGCATCTTCGGCCTGCACTGCCTGTTGACCGGCCACGGATGGCCAGCGGCAGGCCCGGAGCATGTCGGCGTAGCGCCCGGATGACGCGCACGCCGGCAGGGCCAGTGCCGACGGCTGTCACTGGCGCGAGCGCTTCGGCCGCAAGCGACTCGTCTCCGAGCAACGCTGCCATCACTTGCTCCAGTCAATAAAAAAGTTCACTGCGCCTGCCGGCGATGGTGAACTTCGTTGTCCGCGGGAGGGGTCGGCTCCCGCTGCGTAGCCGTGCCCTCCCGTAAGAACACCCTTTCACGGGCCACCGAACAGGGGCGACTCGCCTTGTAACCCCGCTGAGGCAAGGACCATGCCAGCACCCTCGCCGCTGCGAAAGCGCTTTGATCTGTATCGGGATGCGGGCGTGCAGCGGTCCTGGGGCGCTTCGAGGAGAGGAAGTATGGGTGCCCTGCGTTGGTGCGGCGGGTTTCTACCGTGCACCAACTCAATACGGATCGGCTCGGCGAATGCCTGCGCTCCGGTGACGCGCGTCCCACCCCTCGCAGCTGTGCATCACTCGGGCCACGACGCTGTCCCGGAGCCCGGCTTAGAGGAACTCGGCCCGGGCCGCCTCCACGGCCTTACCGAGCCTGCGGGCTGCACGCTCTATCTCGTACTTCAATTCTTCGAAGGCAGCGTCCCGAGCCTGCGCAAGCTGCCGTACCAAGCGCTTGAGCTCCCGCACTTGGCCTCGCAGAGCAAGCACCCGCTCCTCGGCCCGCAGCTCGCCGCCTGCGGAAAGGCGGGCAGCGCGGCGCTCGAGCCGATCGATCTCGGCCTCCCAGACGCGCAAGCGGGAACCGATCGAAAGCAGGTACGCATCGCGCATGCCCATGGGGCCTTCTCCAAGTGGCCCTATGCCGCGGTTCCCAGTGCTGCTACCAGCGCCACCGCTGCCAATCCCAAGGCGGCCGCCGTGGTCCTGCGGGAGGCGCGCACCGCCCGCTCCAGGCTCTCGTTGGCGCTCACCTGCTTCTCCAGCGCCTGGGCGAGGCGCTGGACCTGCTCGGCAAGCTCGGCGGCGAGCTTCGCCTGATCGGTGAAATGCCGCTCCAGCGCTTCGAGCCGGGCGCTCAAGTCCCGCTCCCGCGCGGTGCTGCGAACCGCCATCCATGACGAGACGATGCGCTCTGCGACGGACACGAGCGGTCCGATGGACTTCAGAATCGGCATGAGCTCAATGGCCATGGGCTCCTCTCGAGGTAATCTCGGGCTGACTCGATGGCAGAATGCTAACCGATGCGCGAGCCCCAGAACACCGGGAAAGCGCTCCAGCGCCGTCCTTCCCGGCAACCCGAGGTGGGCTTAGAATAAAAGGCCTTATACTGCCCGTGCGGCCAGAACACGGGCGTGCCACTACGATAAACCATTCGAGCGTCCGAGCGACCTTTTTCTCATCTCAGCTCACTCGATACCCGCCAGATTCGAATAGCAAGCGAGTTCTCCGATCCATGGAGGCCGAAATCCGCGCTGTCTATCCTCCCGCGTCTGGAACTGCAGAAGCACCGGACTCGAGCTCCGGGCTCGGCAGGCCCGACCGGCTGCTGGTGCACTACGCCGAAATCGGGATCAAAGGCCAGAACCGGCCCCGCTTCGCCGAGTTGCTGCGTCAAAATATCGAGCACCGCTTACACCGGGCGGGCAGCACCACGCGCGTGCGCCTCACTCATGACGGCCTGTACGTCGAGATCCCCCCTGGTGCCGAGCTGGAGCCCCTGCTCAGCGCCGTCGCCCAGGTACCGGGCATTGCCTGGTTCGCCCCCGCCCATTCCTTTCCCCGGCCGGTTGCGGGCTGGAGCGAAACGGATGTCCAACGCCTCGAAGCGGCCCTGGTCGCCCTCGCCCGAGTCCTGCCCGTACAGTCCACGTTCAAGGTGCGGGTGAAGCGTTCCGACAAGCGCTTTCCCTTAAATTCCAGCGAGCTCGCCCGGCGCTTCGGCGCGGCGATCATCGCGGGCTCCGGCTGGTCCAAGGTGAGTCTAGACTCTGCGGAGCGAGTCTTCAGCGTGCATATCGCCCGGGAGGCCGCCTATCTGTTCACCGACCGGGTGGAAGGCATCGGCGGGCTGCCGGTGGGGGCGAGCGGGCGGGTGCTCGCGTTGCGCTCGGGTGGAATTGACTCCCCGGTGGCGGCCTACCTCATGGCCAAGCGGGGTTGCCGGGTGGATTTCCTGCACGTGGCGGCAACCCGTATCGACCTGCAGAGCGTGGCGGCAAGTCCGGTGGCAGAGCTGGCGCGGCTGCTTTCCCGCTATAGCCTACATTCGCGCCTGTTCGTCGTGCCCTCGACCCGCTTCGACATCGGGCTACTCCAGCGCCGTAGCGCCTACGAGCAAGTGCTGTTTCGCCGCTTCGCCGCCCGGGTGGCCGAGCGGCTCGCCCGGCGCCTCGGCGCGCCGGCCCTGGTGGCAGGCGACAGTCTAGGACAGGTGGCCTCCCAAACCCTCAAAAACATGGTCACCATGTCGGCCGCCGTGGAACTGCCGATCCTCAGGCCCCTCATCGCCTACGACAAGCGGGAAATCATCGATCTCGCCCGCTCAATCGGCACTTATGAGACTTCCATCCGGCCGTATAAGGACTGCTGTTCCCTCCTCTCGCCCCAGCCGCGCACTGCGTCGCGGCACGAGGAAGTGAGCGCCCTGGAATCAGAGCTTTTTCCCGACTACGATGCCTTGGTGGAACAGACCCTGGCGGAGGCACTCTGTCTTGTCTTCGATTGCGGCGAACGAGTATCGGAGCCTGGCGACTGAGCAGGGTAGGAGCGTGCGCCCAATGCCTACCGGCAAACCACGGGCATGTCGCTTGAAGATTTTTCCCCACGGACCGGGAACTCAGGCCTTCGAGACGCATCGGACTGAAGGGTTAACCAGCTGGTGAGGAGAAGCCCATGAGATGCCCCGTGTGCAACGAAGTCGACCTGCTCATGACTGAACGCCAAGGCATCGAGATCGACTACTGTCCCCGGTGCCGAGGTGTGTGGCTCGACCGAGGCGAGCTAGACCGGCTGATCGAGCGCGCCGCAGGGGAGGAATGGGGCAAGCCATCACCCCGGTCCGAGACGCCTTCCGCGGCGGCGCGGGGTCGAGGCGAGCGCTATCCTGATGACGAACACTACCGCCGACGGCGAAAATCCTGGCTGGGAGAAATCTTCGATTTCGATTGACCACCCCGCGAGGCGGCTGCGTTCGGTTCAGACCTTTCCCGCTCGGGCAAGCCTCCTCTTCACCATTGCCCCAGCAACACGTACAGCCAGAACAGGGTAAAGAGCGCCGGCGCCCCGATCAGGTAATACCTGGACGGTACGGCGCCGGCGATACGGGCAATGCGCTTGGCGCGCACGAGCGCTGCTCTATTTTCGTGCAGGTGAAACCGGGCGTCTTCCGGATAGCGGGCCGCCAGATCGTCGAGCTTCGCGCTCCACATGTCCTGGAAAAGGACGGTGCGGCCGATGGAAAGCACCCACACCAGGCAGACGACGAAGCCCGCCAGGTAGATGAAGATGGGCCAGGACTGGGCGTCGGCGGCAAAAGCCAGCTCCACGCCGATCGCCAGCAGAACGTTGGCGAGCAACAGGACCTGCAGCTTCTGGGTTTTGATCATGTTCTCCCGGGCCCAAAGATCCATGAGCAAACGGTAGCTCTGCCAGTCGCGCTCGGCTTCCTTCTCCATCGACGATTCTCCCCCCTTTTCGCCCGGTTCAAGCCTTGCGGCGCGCCCGGGCGATGCGCTCGCCGTCGTTCTCGCCCGCCTCAGCGGTGAGGGTGAGCCGATCCACCCACTTCACGCTAGTGAAGCACGCACCGCCCGGCAGGACGAGCCGCCAAGGGGCACCGTGCTGGAGGGTCAGGGGCGCACCGTTGAGCCGGTCGCACAGGAGCGCCCGGCAGGCCTGTTCCAGCGGAATCGGCACGACGTAGTCACCCGCCCCCACCCGGACGAAGCGCGCTTGGGAGGACGGCAGGGCCCGGGCAATTACCTCGGCGAGCGGTACGCCTTCCCAGGTGAGCCCGGGCACCTCCCAGCCTTCCTCGCAGCGGAAGGCTTCGGCAAGGCTCGCGCGGGGAAGCGCCGCCAGCTCCTCTGGACCGAGCTCCAGCGAGTTGCTCACCAGCCCGTCGACCTTAAGCCGAGGAGGCCTGCCCGCCACCTCGGCCGGAACCTCCTGCTGCGGCAGCCGTGTCCGAATCTCCATGGATCCATTCCTCCAGCGGCGCTTATGGTATCAGCATCCGCCCTTGCCGGCTTGGCCCTTTCAGGGCAAATCTGAGAGAAATTTCTCGAGCCGTTTCACCGACACGGGATAGGGGGTCTTCAGCTCCTGGGCAAACAGGGACACCCGTAGCTCCTCCAGCATCCAGCGGAATTCCTCCAACCGCGGATCCGGGAGGTCGGCTTTGCGGCGACGCTCCAGGCGTTGCTGCCATTGCCTCGTCAAGCGTTGGATTTCGCCCGTCCACCGGGCATCGCGCTCGCCGAAGTTTTGTAGCTTCTCCAGCCGCCTCTGCATGGCCTTGAGGTAGCGCGGATATTCTATGAGATGCGAATACGGCGTAGAGGCGAGGAAGCCGTGATGGATCAGGGCCTCCAGCTGCTGGGTCAAGTCCGGCACCACATGTTTCCACGCCCGGGTCCCGGGGCTTGCCAGCAGCTTTTTCACCGTCTGGGCTTCGGTCAGGATCTGGATGAGAAGCCGCACGTACTCCTCTCCCACCACCGGGAGCTTAGCCCGCACCTGCTTGGCTCGGGCCTCGTAATCGCGGCGGGTCCGGATCGGGGAGGGATCGCTCCATACCGCACGGTCGACAACCGCCGAGACGAGCTCCTCCTTGAGCGCCTCCCCGTCTCCGTAGGGCGCATAGAGCATGGCGAGTTGAGGAGCGTCCCGCAACCTCCGCTCCAGCTGCTTTAACTGCTCTTTCAGCTCCAAGCGGAACAGGCGATTGATGCCACTGCGGGTGGCGATGGCCGCCTTCTCGGGCGTCTCCAACAAGGTGAGTCGCACCGACCCCCCCTCGTCCACCAGAGCGGGATAGCCCGTTAAGACGTGCCTGCCCCGGCGGAATTCCACCGCTTCCGGCAACGTCAGGTCGCCCCAACACCCGATGCCTGCGCGCTCCCAAGCGCTCTCGGGGGCAAACGCGGCCTGGGCCTGCTCCTCCAGCGCCCGACGCAGGGCGTACAGGTCCCGCCCCATGGCGAGCTCTATCCCTTTTTCGTCCACTACTCGGAAGTTCATGCGGAGGTGGGCCGGAAGCGTCACTGCCTGAAGCGCCTCCGCAGGCACCACCACGCCGCGCATGCGGCTCAATACGCGGCTCAGGGCTTCCGTCAGGGGCGTTTCCCTCGAGAACGAATCCAGGGCCGTCAAGGCTTCCGTGACGGATTGCGGCAGCGGCACCAAGGCCCGGCGCAGAGACTTGGGAAGCCCGCGAATGAGGGCGTTCACCTTCTCCCGTAAAAGGCCCGGCACCAACCACTCGAAGGGAGCGGCGGGCAGCTGATTGAGCAAAGCGAGGGGCACGGTAGCAGTGACCCCGTCCAAGGGATGGCCGGGCTCGAAACGATAGGAAAGCGCAAGCTCCACCCCATTCACCGCCAGCCGCTCTGGATAGAGGGCTTCGGTGATGCCCTGTGCGTCGTGCCGCATGAGATCTTCGCGGCTCATGAACAGGAGCTGGGGGTTTTTCGCCTCTGCTTCCTTGCGCCAGCGCTCGAAGGAGTGGCCGTTGTACACATCGGGAGGAATGCGGGCATCGTAGAAGGCGAACATGCGCTCCTCGTCCACCAGCACGTCCTGGCGCCTGGATTTGTGCTCCAACACCTCGATCTCTTCGCGCAACCGTTCGTTGTGCCGGAAAAACTCGCCCCGGGTGTCGAATTCGCCGGCTACCAGTCCGCGGCGGATGAAGATCTCTCGGGAGGTCTTCGGATCGATGGGGCCGTAGTGGACGCGGCGGCGCGGCACCACCACCAACCCGTGGAGGGACACCTGCTCCCAGGCGACCACCTGGGCGCCGCTCTTCTCCCAGCGGGGCTCAAAGTAGCTGCGCTTGACCAGATGGGCGCCCGCCCGCTCGATCCATTCCGGTTCAATGGCAGCTACACAGCGAGCATACAGACGGGTGGTTTCCACCAGTTCCGCGGCGACAATCCACTTGGGCCCCTTGCGCCGCAAGCCGGAGCCCGGATGGATCAGGAACTTGATACCCCTGGCGCCTTGGTACTCCCCCGGCTCTTCGCCCTTCATTCCGACGTTGCCCAGAAGCCCCGCCAGTAGGGCGCGGTGGATCTGCTCGTAAGTAGCGGCGTCTTCATTGAGCCGCATGCCCATCTCGGTCACCAGGGCATGGAGCTGGCCGTGGATGTCGCGCCACTCCCGCAACCGCAGATAGGAAAGGAAGCGCCCATGGATCTCTTCCCGCAGCTTGCGGTTGGACTTCTTGTGCTTGAGCGCCTCGTCGAAGAACTTCCAGAGCTTGAGATACGACAGGAAATCGGAGCGCTCGTCCGCAAACTCGGCGTGGGCCTCCCCTGCCGCCTGCTGCTTCTCCAGGGGCCGTTCCCGGGGGTCCTGCACGGACAGGGCGGAGGCGATGATCAGCACCTCGGTCAGGCAATGCTCGTCCCGGGCCGCCAGGATCATGCGAGCGATGCGCGGATCGATGGGAAGCCTCGCCAGCTCGCGGCCGATACGGGTGATACGGCGGTTTTCGTCCACCGCCCCCAGTTCGGCGAGAAGCTGGTAGCCGTCCGAAACGGCCTTGGGCGCTGGCGGATCCACGAAAGGAAAAGCGTCCACCTCGCCCAGGTTCAGCGCCTGCATGCGCAGGATGACGGCAGCGAGGGACGAGCGCAGGATTTCCGGATCGGTGAAGCGGGGTCGGGCGTTGAAGTCTTCTTCCGAGTACAGGCGAATCGCCACTCCGCTTGCCACCCGCCCGCAGCGGCCTGCCCGCTGGTTGGCCGACGCCTGGGAGATCTTCTCGGTGAGAAGTTGTTCCACCTTGTTGCGATAGCTGTAACGGTTAATCCGGGCAAGGCCCGGATCAATGACGTAGCGGATACCCGGCACGGTGAGGGAGGTCTCGGCCACGTTGGTGGCAAGCACGATGCGCCGCCCTCGCGAAGGCTCGAATACCCGCTCCTGCTCGGTGGCGGAGAGCCGCGCGTAAAGGGGCAGGATCTCCGTCCCCGCAGGATGATGCTTGCGCAATGCTTCGGCGGTCTCTCGGATTTCTCGCTCCCCTGGGAGAAACACCAGGATGTCTCCGGGGCCGGTGCGATGGGCCTCGTCCACAGCCTCCAGAATGGCCTCGGTCAGGCCCTGCTCCTCGTCCCCTTCCGATTCGGCCCAGGGTCGGTAGCGAATCTCCACCGGATAGAGCCGACCAGAGACCTCCACCACCGGGGCATTGCCGAAATGCCGCGAAAAGCGCTGCGCATCCAGGGTAGCGGAAGTAACGATGACTTTGAGATCAGGGCGCTTGGGTAGGAGCTGTTTCACATAACCCAGTAGGAAATCGATGTTGAGGCTGCGCTCGTGGGCCTCGTCGATGATGAGGGTGTCGTAGGCCGCAAGCAGCGGATCGCCCTGGGTCTCGGCGAGCAGGATGCCGTCGGTCATGAGCTTGATGTAGGTCGTCTCCGACACCTTGTCGGAGAAACGCACCTGGTAGCCCACAGCCTGACCCAGGGGAGTGGCCAGCTCCCGGGCGATGCGGGCTGCCACCGTGCGGGCAGCGATGCGCCGCGGCTGGGTATGGCCGATCAGCCCCGCGACGCCACGCTTGAGCGCCAAGCAGAGCTTGGGTAATTGAGTCGTTTTCCCCGAGCCCGTCTCTCCGCAAATGATCACTACCGGATGGGCCGCGATGGCAGCGGCGATTTCCTCTCGCTTCTGGGAAACCGGCAGCGCTGGGGGAAACGTGGGCACAGGCAGCCGCGCCAGTCGCTCTCGAAAACGGTCGGCAGAAGCCTCGAGCCTTGCCTCCAGCATCCGCAGCCGGGCCGGGTCGTCCCGAGCGCCTAGGCGCGCGATCTCCGCCGCCAGGGCCGGCCGGTCACGCGTCATGGTCTCAGCCAATCGGGCCGAGAAACGTTCCAGTAAAGGGTGGCCGCGCAGGGCGGCAGGCACAACCATGGGAAAAAAGCGAAACTGAAAGCACGTCCATTTATTTTACAATGAGCGTTTCCCAGCGCTTTGAGCCATGGACATTCCAGCCTCCCTCATCCACGCCCTCCAGCAGGCTCGGCGCGTCGCAGCCCTCACCGGTGCCGGCATCTCCGCCGAGTCGGGCGTTCCCACCTTCCGGGAGGCCCAGACGGGGCTCTGGGCCAGGTACGATCCCCACGAGCTTGCTACGCCGGAAGCTTTTCGGCGTAACCCCCGGCTCGTGTGGGAATGGTACGCCTGGCGCCGAGAGAAGGTGGCGCGCGTTGAGCCCAACCCTGGCCACTACGCCCTCGTGGAAATGGAGCGGCGCTTTCCCGAATTCATCCTCGCCACCCAGAACGTGGACGGGCTGCACCGGCGCGCGGGCAGCCGTCGAGTGCTGGAGCTCCACGGCGACATCACCCGTAGCAAGTGCTTTGCCTGCGGCCGTCCCGCGGAAGCCGGGTCGCAGACGGAGGAGGTTCCGCCGCGTTGCCCCGCCTGTGGCGGCCGGCTCAGGCCGGATGTGGTCTGGTTCGGGGAGACGCTGCCCGAGGGCACGCTCGCGGCCGCCATGGACGCCGCCGCCCGCTGCCAGGTCTTTTTGAGCATCGGCACCTCGAGCCTCGTCTATCCCGCGGCCGCGCTTCCGGAGCGAGCCCTGGAGGCTGGCGCGGTCGTGGTGGAGATCAACCCTTCCGAGACCCCCCTCACCCCTCGCGCCGCATACTCCTTGCGGGGGCCAGCGGGCGTAGTGCTCCCAATCCTTCTTGATCGACTAGGGCCCCGGCCCTCTGATCAAGGAGGGGAAACGGGGTCCGGGTAGATCGCGCGCCTCGGGCGCCGAGCCAACGTCGGCGACACCTCTCCGGGCCGTACCGATGCCGCTTTTGCTAACGGGGGCCCCTTATGACTCTGCGTCCGCGGACTGGCCGCGGCCTTGAAGGCCCGGCCTGAGCACCATGCTCAAGGCCACGGACGCAGCCAGGATGGCAACCACCACCGCGAGGGACACGAACACGGGGATCTTGTAGAAATCGGCGATCAACATCTTCACGCCAATGAACATCAAGATCAGGGCGAGCCCGTAGCTCAGCAGATGGAAGCGCCCGGCAAAGCCCGCCAGCAGGAAGTACATTGCCCTCAATCCCAGTATCGCGAACACGTTGGAGGTGAGCACGATGAAAGGGTCCAGGGTGATGGCGAAGATTGCCGGAATGCTGTCCACGGCGAAAACCACGTCGGTCACGCCCACCATGACCATGACTACGAAGAGGGGGGTCGCCCACCACTTGCCGTCGCGGATGATGAAAAACCGCTCCTGGTGGAATTCCGGAGTGATCCGCAGATGACCGCGCAACCAGCGCAGCACCGGGTTGCGCTCCAGATCCGGCTTGGCGTCGGCGAACACCCACATCTTGATGCCGGTTGCGAGAAGAAATGCACCGAACAAGTACAGCACCCAGTGAAAGCGGGCGATCAGCCAGGCGCCGCCCAGAATCATGGCCGCCCGCAACACGATGGCGCCCACGATGCCGTAGATCAAGACTCGGCGCTGGTACTTGAGGGGCACCGCAAAGTAGCTGAACAACATCAGGAACACGAAGATGTTGTCCACCGCCAGGGATTTTTCCACCAGGTAGCCGGTCAGGAACTCGGTGACCTTGAGATTGGCCAGAGAGCGGCCATGCTCGATATCCAAGTACCACCAGAGCAAGCCAGCGAAGGCGAAGGACAGCACGACCCACAAGGCGGACCACCAGGCCGCTTCCCGTAGCGTGATCCGCCGGGCGCCACCGCGCTCGAGGAGCACGATATCCGCAACCAGGGCGGCCACGACGAAAATGGCGAAAGCCGCCCACATCCAGGCAGTACCGATGGTCTCGGGCATGGATTTCTCCTTTGCAGCTCGTTGGCGGGGCGCCCCGTCCCCGAACTGCCAGCCATCGGCCTGGTCCGAAAATAAAAAGACCTTTGCCGGTGCTGGCAAAGGTCTCGCTTGCAACCGAGGGTTGCCGGCAGGACCGGGGTGGCGCCCGGATTGACGATCCTGCCGCGAAAGCCCGTTCGCACGGGCTTCGTCGAGCTACTCCCCTTTGGGGCTGGCATGCTTTACAGCACGCCGAGGGCGAATTCTACCCGATTTGGCGAGCCGGAGGCAAAAAAGTTCTGACCTGAAATGCCGTCACCGGATCAGACCGAGCGTGAGGCACAGGGGTAAGGTCAGCCAAAAGGCCACGGTGCTCCAGCCGATGAGTAGCGCTGCTGCCTCGTGGTCCAGGCGGAAGCGGTCGGCCAACAGCAGGGCCGTCATCATGGTGGGTGTGGTCCCTTCCACCACCGCTGCGTACTCGGGTTCCCCCATGGGGGCGAACAGTACGCGGGCGGCCACCCACACTAGCGCCGGGACCAGCAGAAGCTTGATTGCGGCCACCGCCAGGATCTCCCCCTTCGGGATCAGGGCACGCCAGGGAACCGTGAGCCCGAGTACGAAAAGAATGACCGGGATGGTGGCCTGACCAATGAAACGGGTGGCGTTTACCAGAGGCTCGTAGACCCAGCCCAAGGACTGTAGCCCGATCCCCAGCACGAAAGCCCAAAGAGGGGGCATCGTGGCGAGGACCCGCCACACCGAGGGCTGGTCGGCGGCATTGCCCCGATGGGATCCCAGGCGGGTACAGATCCATACCCCCACGCTCCACACCACCGGGATGGTCATTAGCATGTCGTTGAATACCGCGTAGCGCAGTGCCTCCGGCCCGTAGAAGAACTGCAGCACTGGCACTCCGATGTTGAAGGTATTGCCAAACATCCCGCCCACCATGAGCACTGCTCGGGTTGTGTCCTTAAGATCACGACCCAGCGGCGAACGATAAAGGATCCAGTAGAGAATCACCCCCGAGCTCAGGGAGCCGATGCCTACCAGCAACGGCACACGCAGCAAGTCACCGGTGATGGGCGTGGTGGCGGAGACCGCGAAGATAATGGCTGGGTAGAAGACGTACATTACCAGCCGATTGAGCTGGCTGCGTAAGGGGGCGAGCGGCGCGTCGCGGAAAACGAGGGGCCAAAGTGCCCCTGCCGCCACCAGTAGGGACAGGGGCAGCATCACCTGCACCATCAGACCGACAAGCTGGGAGAAATGGTCCATCAGCCTCAAGCCCCGGCGGAGGCAAGTGAGCGGGCAGGCAGCGCAAACGCCTGCGGGCCCGCCTTTATCCTGCAGGCGGTGCGCGGCACCGCCCGCCTACCCTCTGCGCTTGGCCTCCGGATTGACGAGATCGGGAGGATCGCCTCGGGTCAAGGCCGCCACTAGGTTCAGTGCGGCCTTTTTCGCCATGTTGAGCCGGGTAGAGTGGGTGGCGCTGGCGATGTGGGGCGCCAGCACCACGTTCTTGAGCCGAAGGAACTCGGGATGAAGGTTCGGCTCGTTCTCGTACACATCGAGTCCGGCGGCGGCGATGGTGCCGTCCCGCAGAGCCGCCACCAAGGCGGCATCGTCCACCACGCCGCCCCGGGCGGCGTTGATGAGGATGGCGGTGCGCTTCATTTTCCTGAGTTCCGACGCACCGATCAGGTGATGGGTCTCGGGCGTGTAAGGGCAGTGCAAGGTGACGAAGTCCGAGCGGGCGAGGAGCTCTTCCTTGGACACGAAAGTGGCGTTGCAGCGGCGCTCCACCTCTGGCGCGACGCGGTGCCGGTTCCAGTAGAGCACCTGCATGTCGAACCCGAGAGCGCGCCGGGCCACCGCCTGGCCGATGCGGCCCATGCCGATGATGCCGAGGGTGGCACCGTGCACGTCGGCTCCCAGAAGTTGCTTAAGCTCCCAGCGTTTCCACTGGCCGCCCCGCAGGTAGGCCTCTGCCTCCGTCAGGCGCCGGGCCGCCCCGAGAATGAGGGCCCAGGTAAAGTCGGCGGTGGCTTCATCCAGGACCCCCGGCGTGTTGGTAACCAAGATGCCCCGACGCGTGCACTCCGCCACGTCGATGTTGTTATAGCCCACGGCAATGTTGGCCACCACCTTCAGGCGGGGCGCCCGGTCGAGAAGTGCGGCGTCGATCCGATCCACGATGGAAGTCATCACGCCATCCTTGTCCGCCAGACGCTGCGCCAGGTCTTCGGGACCCCACACGGCGTCGCCCTGATTGTCGCTCACCTCAAAGTGCTGCCGCAGCAACTCGAGGACTTCGTCAAAGATCTCCCGGGTGACGAGGACTTTTGGCTTCATGGTCGGTGGTTGTGCTCCAGTGGCGGAAAGGCCAGACATGCCCGCGCGGACTTCCACCCCTTGCGCGGTGCGACGCCATTATACCGTCCCGCTCCCCCAGGAGGCTCGCCAGCGTGGGCGCTTTTCTCGGAAAGCTCCGAGAGGCAAAGGTTCGAGCGGCGCTCTCTAGACGCTTCGCCTACCGGGAGGTCTCCCTGCGGTTGCCCAGCATCTGCTATGGCAGTAATATATCAGTTGGATAGAAAGGGAGACGGACTGATGCAGGACAAACGGTCCAAACGCACCATCGCCGAGATCCGCGATTCCAAGAAAACCGGAGAGAAGATGGTCTACATGTCGGTGCCCGACTACACCTCGGCGCGCTGGGCGGAAATGGCCGGGGTAGACGTGGCGGTGGTGGGCGACAGCCTGGCCATGGTGGCCCACGGGCACCCGAGCACCATCCCGGCTACCATGGACATGATGATCCTGCATTCGGCGGCGGTACGGCGTGGCGCCCCCAACACCTTCGTCTTGGGGTGCATGCCGTACCAGAGCTACAATACCGTGGACCGTGCTCTCGCCAACGCCGCCCGCTTCATGCAAGAAGGAATGTGCGACGCGGTCAAGCCCCAGGGCGGTAAATCCCAAGCTCATATCCTTAAAGCCATCGTGGATGCCGGCATCCCCTGTGCTTCCCACATCGGATTGACGCCCCACACGATCGCCATGTTCGGCGGCTTCAAGGTCCAAGGGCGTACGGCGGAGACTGCCATGAAGATCCTGGAAGACGCTCTCGCGATCCAGGACGCGGGCTGCTTCATGCTGGAATTCGAAGCGGTGCCGGCGAAGATCGCCAAGGTGATCTCGGAGCAACTGGAGATCCCCACCATCGGCATTGGCGCAGGCGCTGGTACCGACGGTCAGATCCTGTTGTGTTACGACCTGCTCGGCGTATTCACCGATTTCAAACCCAAATTCACCAAACGCTATGCCAACCTGACCGAGGTGGCGGTGGCGGGCATCCGTCGCTACGTGGAGGAAGTGAAGGCCGGCATCTTCCCGGACGAGGAGCACAGCTACGCAGTGGACGAGCGGGAGTATGAGCGGTTCCTCGCCATGGTCGAGCACCGGCGGCAGATCTGACTAGCCCGTGCCCCCTTTCAATTCCCCGGGCCGGGCGCTGAGATATACTTCCTACGCCTTGCGACGAATAAACATCGATGACGTTCGAAAAGACAGTATCCGATGAGCAGCCAGCCGTGCCTGACCAGGGTTTCGGGGAGGTGCGCCTTGCCTCGTAACAGTCTCAAGGGCGCCGGGGCCCGTAGCGCTACTCCGCGCCGCCCGGCCCGCGTCCCGCGCTCGCGCCCCTCCCGCCCGCGCGCCGATCAACCCGGCGAAAGCCTAACCGACCGGGCTTATCGGGATCTGGAAGAGCTGATCGTCACCTTGAAGCTCCCCCCGGGCGCCGCAGTCTCCGAAAGCGTCCTGAGCCGGCAACTGGGCATCGGCCGCACCCCTATTCGGGAAGCACTGCAACGGCTCGCCCGGGAGCGCCTGGTGATCATCCTCCCGCGGCGCGGCATCATGGTCTCGGAAGTCAACGTGAAGAGCCAATTGCGCCTGCTCGAACTGCGGCGCGAGGTGGAACGGCTGGTCGCCCGCAGCGCCGCCCGCCGGGCGACACTGGAGGAGCGCCAGCGCTTCCACCAGCTCGCAGACAGCTTCGAGCAAGCCGCGCGCACCAACGACGATACCACCTTCATGCGGGTCGACCGGGAGTTCAACGAGCTGTGTCTGGTGGCAGCGCGCAACGAATTCGCTGCCAACGCCATGGGTCTCGTGCACTCCCTGTCGCGGCGCTTTTGGTATATCCACTACAAGCAGGTGGCCGACATGCCCCGCGCTGCAAAGCTGCACGCCGACGAAGCACGTGCGATTGCCAGTGGCGACGAGAAGGCTGCCGCGGAAGCCTGCGACCGCCTCATTGACTACGTGGAAGAGTTCACCCGCGCCACCGTCAGCACCGACGTCTGAAGCGAGAGCAGCAGCACCCCCTTCCTTGCCTGTCTTGACAAGCGTTCTTGTTCTCGTATACTAGTATATCAGTCATATATCAGTAATACCTGATATAGACACTATTGGTATATCTGCGGCTGGATAACTAGACCAGCGCAAGATCCGGTAGAGTCGAAGGAGGCAGCCATGAAATCCATCGCGTCCGAGCCCACTCTGGTCGAGCGCCACGCTATGAGCGAGCGCCAGCGCCAGTTCCGCGAGCAATACAAGTCCAAGATCCACCCGCTGTACAACGGGCCGTTCCACATCGGCGTGATCTACGTGGTGGGTGCCGCCGCTATTTGGTGGTGCGTCTCCCGCCTGGAAAACGCCACCTGGGAGTGGCTCCTGGTGATCCCCATTTTCCTGCTCTCCAACCTGTTCGAATGGTGGATCCACAAGAACGTGATGCACCGGCTAGTGGATGTGTTCGCTCTGCGTGCCATCTACCAACGCCACACCCGCGAGCATCACCAATACTTCACTGATAACGAGATGACAGTGGACTCCACCCGCGAATGGCGCATCATTTTCTTCCCCTGGCGGGCGCTCTTCACTTTTATGGCGCTTGGCACGCCGTTCGCCTTCCTGCTCGGGTGGCTGATCAATCCCAACGCCGGCTACATCCTGATGATCACCATCATCGGCCAGTACCTGATCTATGAAACGTTCCACTACTGCTGCCACGTGCGCGACAACTGGTTCGTGCGCTATATGCCCTTTATCAACACCATCCGACGTCACCATACGGTGCACCACAACAAGGGCATCATGATGGACATCAACATGAACCTCACTTTCCCCATCGCCGACTGGCTGATGGGAACTAGCGACCTCAACCGAGGCCTGCTGGGGCACCTGTTCAACGGCTACAGCATGAAGCATGTCAAGCCAGAGGTGCGGGCCAAGATGGATCGCTGGGTGAACCAGGAGGAGTCCCCGCGGGAAGCCCAAGCGGAAGCCATGTCCGTGCGGCAGACCGCCTGATTCGTTCGACCAACTTGCCATAGGAGGAGGGCATATGCGGCAGAGTCGCAGAAATGCTTTGAAAGGCCTCGGTGCGGCGGGCGTTCTGACTGCCACAGCATCGCTTGCGCGGGAAGCGGCAGCCCAACAGAAGGGACCCAGCTACCACTGGAAAATGGCCACCGGGTGGGCCGGGGGGCCGTTGATGGATATCGGCGCCAAGGCATTCGCCGAGCGTCTTGAGTTCCTGTCCGGCGGCCGGATGAAGGTGCAGGTATTCCCGGGCGGGGCGCTCGGCAACGCGCTCAAGGTCTCGGAGACGGTCAAGAACGGCATCGCCGAAATGGGCCACACCTGGATGGGCTACGACTGGGGCGCAGACCCGACCACCGTGCTCTTCGGCGGCTATGCCGGCAGTTTCAACTCCGAGTACATGCTGCACTGGCTGTACGAGGCCGGCGGCGCCGAGCTGCAACGCCAGTTCCGGGACGAGAAATTCGGCATCGTCTCGATGCCCCTGTTCATTCGCACCGCCGAAGTCTTCCTCCATTCACGCAAGCCAGTGAGGACCCTGGCGGACCTAAAGGGCCTTAAGCTGCGCACCGCTGGCGCCTGGATCGAGATGGCCAAAGAGCTGGGCGCCTCCCCGGTGACCACGCCGGGAGGCGAAATTTACCCGGCCCTAGAGCGGGGAGTAATCGATGCTACCGAGTGGGGCACTCTGTGGGAGAACATCACACCAGGCTTCTACAAGGTGGCCAAATACCTCATCATCCCGGGAGTGCATCAGCCCACGGCGCCCTTCGAGCTCTGTATCAACAAGGACGTGTGGAGCAAGCTTTCGCCCAACGATCAGAAATTAATCGAGCTCACGGCCAAGCTGGTCACTTTCGAAACCTTCACCCGCATCGGCCATGAGGATGCCAAAGCGCTCGACTTCTACCGTAAGGCCGGCAACGAGATCGTCGAGCTAGACGAAGAAGTGCAGTACGCCGCCCGGGAGCGGGGCTTTGCCTGGGCGGAGAAAACCAAGGCTGGCAACCCCTGGTTCGAAAAGGTCTACAAGAGCCAGCGCGAGTTCGAGGTGCTGTGGAAAGATGCACCTCGCTACCGCAACGTCAAGGTGAAGCAGGCGTAACTAATTTTCGGGCCGGCGAGGGCGCTACCGCGCATTCGCCGGCCCGGTGTCGAGACTGCTCGTGGCCGCTGCCCCACTTGCGGCACGTGCGCTTCGCCAGCCCTTGACTGCCATGATCCCACTGCTCCGATTCCTTGACCGTGTGAGCGGGTCAAGCGGCGCGGTAGCCGCCTGGCTCGTGGTCCCCCTCATCGCCGCGAGCTGCTACGAGGTCTTTTCCCGATACGTGCTCAACGAGCCCACCCTCTGGGCGTTCGAGATCGGCTACATGGTGATGGGCACCCACTTCTTGATCGGCATGGCCTACACCCTGCGGGAGAACGAGCACGTGCGAGTGGACCTGCTCTATGGCCACGTCTCCCAGCGCGTGCGGGCGCTGATCGACGCGTTCACCTATGTGGTATTGGTGCTGCCTTTGTGCCTGTGGCTCTCCGCGAGCCTCTGGGAGAAGGCGCTCAAAGCCTACGAGACCCAGGAGCGCTCGGGCATGTCGGCGTTCAATCCCCCCATCTGGCCGTACCGGGCCGTGTTCTTCGCCGCCTTCACGCTGCTCGCGCTACAGGCAGCCGCCCAGCTCATCCGCTGCGGCCTTACTCTGGCGGGCAAGCAGCTGCCAGGAGAAAAACAATGATGGATTACCTGGCGCTTTTCATGCTCCTGGCGATGTTCGTCCTCATTTTCATGGGCGTACAGGTAGCCTTCGCCCTGATGGGCACCGCGCTTTTCTTCGGCTACCTCGTGTTCCACGACGCGGTGATTTTCCAGTTCATGGAAAAAATCGAGGACATCGCGTCCAATTACGTGCTGGCTGCCGTGCCGTTGTTCGTCTTCATGGGCACCATGCTGGAGCGCTCGGGCATCGCCGAAAAGCTCTTTGAAGCGGTGCACCTGTGGACCCGGCGTCTGCCCGGGGGCCTCGCCCTAGGCACGGTGGTCATGTGCGTGATCTTCGCTGCCTCCACCGGCGTGGTCGGTGCCACCGAAACGGTGGTGGGCCTCCTCGCCATCCCGGCAATGTTGAAATACGCCTACAACAAGCCCCTGATCTGCGGCACCATCTGCGCCGGCGGATCCCTCGGGACCATCATTCCTCCCTCGGTGGTGGTGGTGGTGCTGGGACCAGTGGCCAACGTGTCGGTAGGCGATCTGTTGGTCGGCATGATCTTTCCAGGTTTGATCTTGTCCAGTTTGTATCTTCTCTACATTTTCCTGCTGTGCGCCATCAGGCCGGACTACGGTCCGCGAATTCCTCCAGGTTCACAGGACCCGCCGCTCTCTGACCGTCTGAGGATCACGTTTTACGCTCTGATACCGCCGGTTTTGATGGTTCTTGCGGTACTCGGGTCGATCATCTTCGGTTTGGCCGCCCCCACTGAAGCGGCAGGCCTGGGAGCCTTTGGCTCGATCCTGCTCACCATACTTTACCGCAAGTTCAGTCTCGCCACCCTCAAGGACGCAGTGCTCAAGACTCTGCGCATCACCTCCATGATCATGGCGATCCTGCTGGGCGGTACCATCTTCACCGGGGTGTTTTTCGCGAGTGGCGGGATCGACCTGACGAACAAGCTGGTGGCCCACCTCGATCTCGGGCCCTGGGCTCTGCTGGCGTTGTTGCTCACTATCTGCTTCCTGGCAGGCTTCGTCCTCGACTGGATTTCGATCCTCCTCATCTTCATCCCCATTTTCATGCCGCTGGTGAACGCCGCCGGGTTCAACCCGGTGTGGTTCTGCATCCTGTTTTTGATCATCATCCAGACGAGTTACCTTACGCCGCCGCTCGCGCCCGCCATTTTTTACCTGCGCGGCATTGCACCCCCATCGATCACCCTCATGGACATGTACAAAGGAGTGATACCGTTCATCCTGCTTCAGGTCGCGACTCTTTTCATCGTGATCATTTTTCCCCAGACGGTGCTCTGGTTGCCCGAGAAGGTTTTGGGCTTCCGGTAACGTCGTATAGAGGAGATCCTGCCATGACCCCGGAACAAGTCCTGTCCTATCCCCCCCGCGTGCTCTCTCAGGAACAGCGGGAGTTTTACTTCGAGCACGGCTACCTGCTGCTGGAAAGAATCATCCCGGAGGATTGGCTCGAGCGGCTGCGCGCCGCTACCCAGGCGCTGGTGGAGCGTAGCCGCTCGATCACCCGGTCCGATTCCATCTACGACCTGGAGCCGGATCACCGGCCCGAGGCGCCGCGCCTGCGCCGGGTATCGAACCCGGTGGAACAGCATCCGGTGTTCTGGGAGTATTGCTCCCAATCCCTGCTGGGGGATATCGTGGCCGACCTGGTGGGCCCTGACGTCAAATTCCACCACTCCAAGCTCAACTTCAAATGGGCCAAGGGGGGCGAGGAAGTGAAATGGCACTACGACATCGCTTTCTGGCCCCACACCAACTACTCGCCCCTCACCGTGGGAACCTATCTTTACGACTGCAGCATGGACCAGGCCCCCCTGGCAGTACTGCCGGGCAGTCACAAGATCGAGCCCCTTTTCTCCCAGTACAATGAACGAGGAGAATGGACCGGATGCCTGTCGGAGGCAGATCTCGCGAAGTTGGATCTCACCCGGGCCGTGTTCTTGCCAGGTCCTGCCGGTTCTCTCACCATCCATAACTGCCGCACCCTCCACTATTCCGCCAAAAACCTCTCCGACCTGGGCCGGCCGCTGCTTCTTTTCACCTACAGCTCCGCCGACGCGTTCCCCTACACGGTCAACCCGATCCGCTCCAAGTATGACCAGGCCATCATCCGCGGCCAGCGGGCGCTGTGGGCCCACCACGATCCACGCCCCTGCCTGGTGCCCCCCGACTGGTCCGGCGGCTACACTTCCATCTTCGCTCTGCAACAGAAACAGGCGGAAAAGCGAGCACAGCGGTAGCCTGAGGGGACGATGAGTCATCTAGCTTCGGGCGCTGTCGTAGACAGGCGTCCGTCCTTTCGCATCGATACCGACGTCGCCGTCGCCGGGGGCGGGGCCGCGGGGGTCGCCGCGGCGGTCACCGCAGCGCGCCAGGGGTTACGGGTGACCCTGGTGGAGCGTTATGGCTTTTGTGGAGGCGGTGCGGTGGCTGGCATGTCCGGTACCGTATGCGGGCTATACGAAGCGAGCGATGACCCGGCGCAGCCGCCGAAACAAGTAGTGTTCGGTTTCGCCCATGAGTTTACTGGGCTTCTGGAGCGCAAAGGAGGGCTTGGTCCCCCCGTTCGTTACGGGAAGACTTACACCCGGGTTCACGATCCCCTGGTATGGCGGGAAGCAGCCGACGATCTGCTGCGGGAGGCGGGCGTGCAGGTGCTCTACCACAGCACCGTCACCGGCGTGCTGCTGGAAGGCGGGCGGGTTCAGGGTCTTGCGCTCTACACCAAGCAAGGGCCAGCCACGGTGCATGCCCGCTTCACCATCGACGCGAGCGGCGACGCCGATGTGGTGGCCATGGCCGGCTTCCCATCATTCATCGGCGATCAAGGACGGGTACAAAATCCCACTATGATTTTCCGCCTCTGCGGCGTGGACACCGAAAAGTTTCTGCGCACCTACGGTGCCGACACCATCATGCCGGAGCAGATTTCGGCGCTGATCCGCACCTGCCACGGCCGCCAGTACTTTCTGCCCAGAGCCAAGATCTGGCTGTTCGCCACGCCCCGTCCCGGAGAGCTGTTGTGCAATTGCACGCGGATCCTCGGCGCCGACGGGCGTGAGCTCAACACGTTGTATTGCGCAGACTTCACTGAAGCGGAGATGGAGGGGCGGCGCCAAGTACGGGAATACGCCCGCTTCTTCCGCGATCACCTGGCGGGCTGCGAGGCGAGCTGGGTTAACGACACCGGCGTCCAGGTGGGGGTGCGCCAGACCCGCCAGGTTCGGGGTGTGGCGCTCCTTACCAACGAGGACGTGGTGGGCGCTCGCAAGTTCTGCGACGGCATCGCCCGCTCTGCCTGGCCCATCGAGCTGCACAGCGGCGACAAACCCCGTGTCGAGTGGCTGCTTAACGACTTCTACGAAGTGCCCTATGGCTGCCTCGTGCCGCAACAGGGTGAGGGGCTGCTCATCGCCGGCCGCTGCCTTTCGGCCCAGCACGAGGCCATCGCCTCGGCCCGGGTCACCGCCCAGTGCTTCAGCTACGGACAGGCGGCGGGACATGCCGCAGCCCTGTGCCTCGAGAACGGGTGCGAGCCGCGCCAGCTCCGGGGCGAGGACGTGCGTGCCCGGCTCAATCGGGACGGTGCGCGCCTCGACGAATGAGGCGCGCAAGTCTTTCCGAACCCTTGATCTGGATCAAAGCCCTCCTCGCGGCCCATGATAGATTAGTGATATATCAGATGCCGAAAGGAGAAACACGATGGACGCTGCACTCACGACCGCGATCCTTTCGCTCGTGGCGGCTTTCGGAGCGGCGCTGGCGCTGGCCGTCCGGCGCGGGCTGGCACCCCGGGAGCGGCTGCGCTTCGCCCGCATGGTGGAGCGCTCGGGCGTCGCCCTAGACAGCCTGGGGCGACCGGGCATCCTGTGGGAAGTTTCCCAAGCGGTCCGAATCTGCCCCCGCTGCCCCCACGGCAGCCGATGCCAGGCGTGGCTCGACGCGGGGCGTCGGGACGGGTTCGATGAGTTCTGTCCCAACGCCGGGCACATCCGCCGCATCGCCCAGGGATGAACCGGCGGCCCGCATGACGCCCGATCCGGGACACATCGACCGCGGGCGGCGTTTCCTGGCCCTGCACCGGCAAGGGCTCTTCCTTCTGACCAATGCCTGGGACGCGGCGAGCGCCCGGCTGTTCGAAGCGGCGGGCTGCGCGGCGGTGGGAACCTCAAGCGCCGGTATAGCCTTCAGCCTCGGGTATCCCGATGGGGAGCGCCTCCCCCGAGAGGAAATGCTGGCAGCGGTAGCGCGCATCACCCGCGCCGTGGAAGTGCCCGTGAGCGCCGACATGGAATCCGGCTATGGGGACACGCCCGAAGCGGTAGCCGAAACGGTACAGGCCGTCATCCGAGCGGGGGCGGTGGGCATCAACCTAGAGGACGCCACTTTCGACGGGGGCCTATTCGATTTGCAGCTCCAGGTGGAAAAGATTCGCGCCGCCCGGCGGGCAGCCGACGGCTCGGGCGTCCCCTTCGTGATCAACGCCCGCACCGATGTCTTCTGGCACAGGTTGGGAGAAGCCCGGGAGCGGTTACCGCTTGCCATCGCCCGGGCCAATGCTTATCGGGAAGCCGGCGCCGATTGCCTATTCGTTCCCGGGGCAGTCGAGCTGGAGACCATCCGTACCCTGGCACGGGAAATCGCAGGCCCCCTCAACGTGCTTGCTTCTCCCGGCTGCCCGCCCATCGCGGCGCTTGGGGAGGCGGGCGTGCGGCGTGTGAGCCTAGGCTCGGGACCCATGCGGGCGGCGATGGGACTTACGCGGCGGATTGCAAAGGAGCTCCTCGCTCAAGGCACATACCAGGCACTGCACCAAGGAGCGATTCCCTACCCGGAGGCGAACGCTTTGTTTACTCGAAATAGGCCCTAACGCTGCCCCAAGTCCTGCGACTACGTCAACGCTTCTACTTGAGCTACAAGCCATCGAGCCGTGCGCAATAAGCGGGCATCGTCTCCGCGAGGCCCGACCAATTGCACGCCCAATGGTAAACCGTGTTCTCCTTGCATAAGCGGGAGCGTCACAGCAGGTGTACCACAGAGCGTCCACAAGGTGCAAAAGACAGGATCCCCTGTTCCTTCTTCCCAGAGTGGCGCCGTGCCTGTGGTAGCAGGAGTGAGAATGGCGTAATAGCGATCGAACAGGTCGGCAAGCGCCTTGTTGAGCAAAGGGATACGGCTGACCGCGTCATTGTAGTCTATTGCGGTCACTTGACGACCGCGCTCGATCTGGCCCCGAAGAGAAGTGGAAAGCTGCTCAAACCCGTGCTCGTATTCTCGCGCAAAGCTTCTGGCAATGTCCGCTTCCATGATCAAGCGGTGCCAGTCGTAAGCCGCATCGAAGAGCGAGGGCAAGGTGACTTCCTCCACTGCTGTCCCAAGATGCTCCACCAGCTCAGCAAACGCCTTCCGCAGCTCATCGCTGGCGCGGGTCCAGGCCGGCGTTTTGACGAACGCCAAGCGAGGCGTTACCGGGGGGGGTTGATGAGAAACCTCGAGCAGCGCGGGGCGTGCTGCGGGCCGGGTATCCGGGTCCTGTTCATCGTAGCCGATGATCTCCTCGGCAATTACCGCCAGATCGTCCAGATTCCTCGCCATCACACCCACGTGGTCCAGCCAGCGAGACTGGGCCAAGATTCCAGCACGGGATATCAATCCATGCGTCGGCTTGAAGCCATAGATCCCACAGTATGCCGCCGGGCGGATGACGGAGCCGTTGGTCTGGGTGCCGAGCGCCAGGGGGACCATGCCAGCGGCGACCGCAGCCGCAGAGCCACTGGAAGAGCCTCCCGGAGAGCGGCTGGGATCCATGGGATGGCGCGTCTTGCCCGGACTATAGGTGGCAAGCTCCGTCGTCACCGTTTTGCCCAGAATGACTGCGCCCGCGCTGCGCAGTCGAGCCACTACGGTGGCATCTCGGAGCGGTCGCCGACCTGCGTGCAGGACCGTGCCATTCTCGGTCGGCATGTCGTAAGTGTCGATGATGTCTTTGACACCGACCGGAACCCCGTGCAGTCTCCCGACGGCCTTGCCTTCCCGACGTAGCTCATCGGCGAGGCGCGCCTGCTCCAGGGCATAGTCGGGATCCAGGAAGGCCCACGCCTGTACCTGGTCTTCCAGCGCGCGGATGCGCTCCAGGCAGGCCAGCACCAGCTCTTCGGAAGTCAGGCGCCCGTCCCGGATCGCCTGAGCAGCCTCCAGCGCACTCATCTGCACCCCACCTAGGTTTTTACTCTTCGCTCAATCGTACAAAAGACTAGGTAGCCACAGCCCTATCCCAGGGAAAACGTAAAGCAACACCATGGCAAGCACTTGGATTCCCATGAAGGGCAGCATACCGGCGAATATCTGGTTGAGGGTAACATGGGGTGGGGCTACCCCCTTTAGATAGAAGGCTGCCATGGCCACCGGAGGGGAGAGGAAAGCTGTTTGGAGATTGAGCGCTACCAGCAGGCCAAAGAAAAGGGGGTCTATCTGGAAATGCTCTAGGAGCGGGATGAAGATCGGCATGAAAATGACGATGATCTCCGTCCATTCCAGAGGCCATCCCAAGAGGAAAATGATGATCTGGGACAAGATCATAAATTGGAGCGGCGTGAGGTTGAGGGAGAGCACCCATTTCTCAATCAGCTCTTGTCCCCCCAAGAGGGCGAAGGAAGCGGAGAACAAAGCCGAGCCTACGAATAGCCAGCACACCATAGCGCTCGTGCGCGCGGTAAGAAATACCGACTCCTTCAGTCGTTCCCAGGTCAGAGCCCGGTAAAGAGCCGCGAGGATCAATCCGCCGGCTGCGCCCAAGGCCGCCGCTTCGGTAGGCGTGGCCAAGCCGAAAACGATGCTGCCAAGCACTGCCAGGATCAAGGCGGTAAGTGGCACGAAGGATTTGAGAAGATTAAGCACGATGTCTTTCAGCGGAACATCGCGTTCTTCTTTGGGTAGCTGGGGCGCCAGCCGAGGGTTGATAAGGGCGCGCGCCATGACATACAACACGTACAGCCCGGCGAGCATCAGGCCTGGAATGAAAGCCCCGGCATAGAGGCGCACCACCGACACGCCCGCCGTTGCCCCATAAAGTATCAGCAGAATAGAAGGCGGAATGAGGATGCCCAAACAGCCGCCCGCGGTAATAGAGCCTGCCGCCAGTTTCACGTCGTAGCCTGCACGCAGCATAGGACGCAAGGCAAGTAAACCCATGAGGGTGACCACCGCACCAATGATACCGGTGGCCGTGGCGAACACTGCACAAGTGACGATAGTAGCCACGGCTAGGGACCCCGGCAATCTGCCCATAGCGAGCTGTACGCTGTAGAACAACCTGTCCACGATGGCTGCGCGTTCGACGATGTAACCCATAAAAACGAATAGCGGCACAGCGATGAGCACATCGTTGGTCATGGCTCCATAGGTACGCTGCACGACTAGATCGAAGATGGGATTTTTAAGAGCCGGCAAGTCCGGGGTCTGGAGCTGAAAAGCAATCCAGCCGAAAATCATGCCAAGGCCCATCAAAGTAAACGCGGTAGGGAAGCCCAGCAGGATCGCCACCACGATCAGCGCCAGCATTAATAGGCCATAGTGGCCTGGGGTGATTTGTTCTGCGGAGAGAAAGATGGCGAATACCAGGACAACAACAACGATCAGGGCAGACAGGCCTACGACCATCGGATTCTTCACGACCGCCTCTCCTTAGACGTTTGAGCAGCTTCCTTTTCTTGGGCCAGCCTGATCTTGCGCACATCCCCCTCCACTTTGGCTAGGGTCTCAAGCACCTCTGGCTCTTCCACGCGCAGAGTTTTCTTGATCTCCTCCACATCCACCT
This sequence comes from Pelomicrobium sp., assembly GCF_036803785.1. NCBI lineage: Bacteria > Pseudomonadati > Pseudomonadota > Hydrogenophilia > Pelomicrobium > Pelomicrobium sp. Next base: position 30,311 of record NZ_DAIRTR010000017.1, read on the forward strand.
CTTCCACATCGTGGGCGCGACGCGGCCACTGCCCCGTGCGTAAGCACAGGACGCAACGGATGATTTCAGCGATTCCCTGAAGGAGAACCAACGCGCCAGCGATGGGAATCACGGTCTTGAAATGGTAAAGCGGGGGGCCGCCCGGCGTGACGCTGGATCGCTCCTGAAGTTGCCAGGACATGTGCGCGAAGTCGATTCCGGAATAGGCGAGGGCCGCGACCCCGGGAATAAAGAACAGGAAGTAGAGCACCAGATCCAGGCTGGCCTGCACCCGCGGCGGGAAAAAGCCATAAAGGACATCGCCCCGCACATGACCGTCCCGCGCCAGAGTGTATGCTCCGGCCATCATGAACAAAACACCGTAGAGGATATATTCGACGTCGTAGGCCCACAGCCACGGCATTCGAAAGATGTAGCGCATTAGGACGTCGTAGCAGGTAACCCCGGTGAGCAATAGAATGCACCAGGCGAAAGCCTTACCGGACCAGGTGCTGATGCTCTCGATTAAATGGACCAGCCGTTCCATAGAGGAGCCCCAATAAAAATCCGGCGCCTAGTGGCGCCGGATATTTTTGCACTGTTGCTTAAGCTTTAAGCCGTGGATTGACTTTGCCGAACCAGTGGTCATAGGCAAGGTCCATGGGCACGTTGGTGTCCAAGTTCCACTTGCCCGCGCGTTGGGCAAACTTCTTCTGGGATTCCACTACCTTGGCGAAAAACGGGTTTTTCTGGGACTGTTCATCGATGATCTTGTCCCATGCCTTGAGCTGAGCCTCTAAGATTTCCTTGGGTGTGATATAGAACTTCACACCAGCTTTCTGCAATTCAATGTAGTCCTGGGAATAGCGGTCGACAGCCTTCCAGGACATGTCAGCCGACGAAGCTTGCGCCGCAAAGCGAATGATGGCTTTGAGGTCAGCGGGCAACGCATCGTATTTTTTCTTGTTGAACAGTACCTCAAAGCACTCGCACGGTTGATGGTAGCTCTGCAGGTAGCAGTGCTTGGTTACGTCTGGGAAGCCAAGCAGCCGGTCCGAGGAGGCGTTGTTGAATTCGGCCGCGTCTATCACACCACGATCCAGCGAGGGTACGATGTCGCTTCCGGGAATGGCTACCACCGAGGCGCCTAGTTCTTTGTAGTTGTCAATCGACAAGCCTACGGTGCGGAACTTGATGCCCTTCATATCGGCAAGGCCCTTGATGGGTTTCCTGAACCAGCCGAAAGGTTGAGTAGGCATGGGGCCATAGAGAAAACCCTCCACGTCGAGGCCCATCACTTTGTGTTGAAGCTCGTCATAGAGCGCCTTACCACCGCCATACTCAACCCAGGCGAGTAGCATATTGGCATCCATCCCAAGGGTGGGGCCAGTACCGAAAAGGGAATAAGCGGTGTTTTTGCCGAACCAGTAGGCTGAGACGCCGTGACCGCCGTCAAGCGTCCCCTTGTGCACGGCATCGATCAGATCGAAGGCTTTGACCACCGCGCCGGAGGGCAGCACGTCAATCTTGAGCCGCCCGCCCGACATATCGTTGACCTTCTTCGCGAAATCCAAGGCGTACTCGTGAAAGATGTCCTTGGTAGGCCAAGTACTCTGGAATCGCATGGTAATGGTCTGCTGCGCCCTGGCGATCATGGGGAAACCGGCCAGGCCGGCCGCCCCGGCGGACGCCGCAGCGGCACCCTTCAGGAATTTACGGCGGGAAGTCTTGGTCCTCTCCTCCTTGGCGGAATTTGGTTGTTGTTCGATCCCGGATTTGCGCATTACCTCGCTCATCGCTTCCTCCAATTTGTTGTTGAGGCAGTGATACGGTACAGCTCGATTCGCGCTGCAGGCTGCGAAGACCGGGGCCTGCGGCTTACAGAACCGCCCCGTGACCGCCGTTCTGTCACGGCGTTTGTCGTCTTGACACCCGGGTAGACCGCCTGGTCTGGCACTTGCAACGTAAACGCTATCATACCTTCGAAAGATGTTTTTTGGCCAGTGCCTTAGCGCCGCCACGGGGCTGCGCCGTGGGGCAGCGTTCCGCGGCTCAAGGAGCGGCCACCTCGCCTCGCCGCCGGATCAAGAAGGCCAGGATCGGCGGTGTCATGAGGGTGGTGAGCATCACCATGATAACGACGACGGAAAACACCTCATCGCTCACCACTCCCAGGCCCTTACCCACCACGGCAAAGATCAGGCCCACCTCCCCTCGGGGCACCATGCCCCAGCCCACCAGCCACTTG
>NZ_DAIRTR010000018.1:0-32198 GCF_036803785.1 Pelomicrobium sp.
CCTCGGGCGAGCCGCCGGGCCAGGGCCGCCAGTTCCCCTTCGCATTCCCCGCCCAGCACGGTGGCGACGCCGAGACGGGTAAGCAAGTCCGCGTTCACCGGGGCGTATAAGCCGTAGGCCACCAGGTGGGCCCGCGGGGCAAGCCGCCGAATGCGGGGCAGCGCCTCCAGCGCGATGCGGGTGGCGGTGTGCATGCCCAAGGAAAGGCCCACCAGGTCGGCGCGGGCGAGGGCCGGCTCGTCCAGCCGGCTCTGGGACAGGTCGATCAGGGTGACTTCTACGCCTTCCCGTGCCAGCCAGGCGGCAGGCTCTGCCAGGGCAAAGGGCTGACGCCCCAGCTCATAGGGGCTGATGAGCACGGCCCGAAGGGGCCGTGGAAGCGGGGCTTGGACAGACGCGGCTTCGGGGCGCATGGAAAGCTCGAGCAGGAGAAACTCGCTGAAAGCGCGCGGCGCTCCCGTTCATCGCCCTCAGAGTTTGACTCCCCGGTGCACCGCGACGATGCCCGCGGAGAGGTTGAAATACTCGACCCGCTGGAAGCCCACTCGTACCATGAGCATCTTGAGGGCTTCCTGGTCCGGGTGGACCCGGATGGATTCGGCCAGATACCGGTAACTGTCCGCGCTGCCCGCCACGACCCGCCCGAGGAAAGGAAGCACCTGGAAGGAATAGCAGTCGTAGAGGGGCGCCAAGGGTTTCCAGACTCGGGAGAACTCCAGCACGATCACCCGACCGCCAGGCTTGAGCACCCGCCGCCATTCGGCCAAGGCCGCCTCCTTGTGGGTCATGTTGCGCAGCCCGAAAGCGGCGCTCACGCAGTCGAAGACGTTGGCGCGAAACGGAAGCCTCTCTCCGTCGCACTGGACCACAGGCAGGGCCCATCCTTCGTCCAGGAGCCGGTCTCGGCCGATGTCCAGCATGGAGCGGTTGATGTCGGTGAGCCACACTTCGCCCCGCGGGCCCACCCGGCGGGCGAACAGTCGCGCCATATCCCCCGTTCCCCCTGCTACGTCCAGCACCCGGTCTCCTTCCCGCACGCCCGAGAGCAGGACCGCAAAACGCTTCCACCACCGGTGCAACCCCGCGGACATGAGGTCGTTCATTAGGTCGTAGCGGCCCGCCACCGAATGGAACACGCCGGCGACTTGCGCTGCCTTCTCCCGCTCGGGGACCTTCTTGAAACCGAAATCAGTGGTCTTGTCCATGGGGGACTCAACGGTTCATGGCGAGGGGGACAAACGGACAGACCGACTTGGCGCGCGCCGTGGGATGCCTCGCGTTCACTTTCCCTTGGGCCGAGGGACTTCCTGGGCCGGTTGGGGTTCCCGGCTCGCCCCTGCTTCCTCTAGCCGTTGGAGGTAGCGCTGCCACATCTCCTCCTGATGAAGGCCATACTCGTAGAGCAGGTCCCAGGAATAGATGCCGGTGTCGTGGCCGTCGGAGAAGGTGAGCTGGATCGCGTAGTTGCCCACGGGCTCGATGTGGGTGATGGTCACGTCCTTTTTCCCCACCTGGAGCACTTCCTGGCCCGGTGCGTGGCCCCGCACTTCCGCCGAGGGGGAATACACCCGCAGGAACTCGCACGGCAGGCGAAACGTCTTGCCGTCGGCAAAGGAGATCTCCAGCACCTTAGAGGCCTGGTGTAGCTTGATCTCGGTGGGCGAGGGAACGTCCTTGCTCAATCCAGCCATGGGCGTGCAAAAGAGGAAAGACCGAAAAACAACATGATAAACCACCCACAGACAAACCGACAGGGCGCATCGGGGCCGTGCGAGCGCCCACCTTCCTGTCACGCCGCTGTAATATTGGAGACATAAGATTTCCATCATGGCAAGGCGCAAAGGGAGCCTCCAGTGAGCGCGACGGTGCTGGTAGTCGAAGACGAGCCAGGGATCCAGGAGCTCATCGCCTACAACTTACGGCAGGCCGGACATTTGCCCCTGCGTGCCGAAAGCGCCGAAGAGGCGCTGCGCATCGTAAAGAACGCCCTGCCCGACCTGGTGCTGCTTGACTGGATGCTGCCGGGCGCGAGCGGTATCGAGCTGGCGCGCCGGCTGCGGGCGGACGAACGCACCAAGGCCATTCCCATCATCATGCTCACCGCCCGCAGTGACGAACAGGACAAGGTGGGCGCCCTAGAAACCGGTGCCGACGATTACATCACCAAGCCTTTCTCCCCCCGGGAAATGATCGCCCGGATTCGCGCCGTGCTGCGCCGGCGGGCGCCCCAGATGACAGACGATCCGGTCACCATCGGTGGGCTCACCCTGGATCCCGCCACCCATCGGGTGAGCGGCGATGGCCTGCCCATCAACCTGGGGCCCACCGAGTTTCGACTCCTGCACTACCTCATGACCCATCCGGAGCGGGTCCACTCCCGGGCCCAGCTCCTGGACCAGGTGTGGGGGGATCACGTGTTCGTGGAGGAGCGTACTGTCGACGTGCACATCCGCCGCCTGCGCAAGGCCCTGGAGCCGACCGGCAAGGCGGGCCTCGTTCAAACCGTTCGCGGCGCGGGCTACCGGTTTTCCGCCTCTTGACCCTGCCCCTCGTCCGCCCGCGGCTCCCTTCCTGAGACGATCACCACCCGCTTGCTCGAGTTTCCGTGCCGGGGCGCAAGGATGCGCCGCCTTGGACAGCCCACTGGACGGCCCCTTTCCCGGCGGGGGAAAATCGCACCGTACTTGCGGGCCTGTTTTTGAGGTCAGACTGGACGGCCGTGGATAACTTCTGGCAGCGTCTGCTGGTCGGGCCGGCCGTGGTCGGCGGGGCTTCCCTCATCGCCTGGGTGGCCTTCGGCGGCACTGCGGGGCTCCTCACCCTGAGCGCGCTGCTGGTCGCGTTGCTGGCCCACGATCTGCGCAACCTGGCGGCTCTGTATCGGTGGCTGCAACGGCCCGATCCACTGCGCATGCCGGCTACCACCGGCCTCTGGGATCACCTGTTCGCCCATCTGTATCGGCTCACGCGAGCCCAGGCGCGAAACCAGGAGGAGCTGGCAGTGGCGCTGCGGCGTTTTCGCGAAGCCGCCACCGTCTTTCCCGATGGGATCGTGATCCTGGACGCCCAGGACCGCATCCAGTGGTGCAATCCCACCGCCGCGAAGCACCTGGGCATCGACCCGCGCCTGGATGTGGGTCAGCAGATTACCCGCCTGGTGCGCCACCCGCGTTTGGTGGAATACCTGGATGCCCAGAACTACCGTGAGCCTCTGGTGATCCGGCTGGAGCGGGATCTGCCCCTCACCGCCGCCATCCAGCTGATCCCCTATGGGGACACGGAAAAGCTCCTGATCAGCCGGGACATCACGAGCCTAGAGCGGGCGGAGACAGTGCGCCGGGATTTCGTGGCCAACGTCTCCCATGAGCTGCGCACTCCCCTCACCGTGGTCGCCGGTTTCCTGGAAAACCTGGCGGACGGCCCTGGCATGGACCCGGAAATGCAACGCCGCGCGCTGGACCTGCTGCGCCAGCAGACCCAGCGCATGCAGCGGCTGGTGGAGGATCTGCTGGTTCTGTCCCAGCTGGAAGACACCCGCAATCCCCTGCGGGAGGAGCGAGTGGACGTGCCCGAGCTGTTGCGCCTGCTGTACCACGAGGCCCAGTCCTTGAGCGCCGGGCGGCATCGCATCGGGCTGGAGATCAAGACGGGTGCTGGGCTGCTCGGCAGTGCTGAGGAGCTGCGCAGCGCGTTCAGCAACCTGGTGAGCAACGCCATCCGCTATACCCCGGAGGGGGGGCGCATCGAGATCGAGTGGAAGGAGGAGGGGAGCGAACTGGTCTTCAGCGTCCAGGACACGGGCATTGGTATCGAGGCCCATCACATCCCGCGGCTCACGGAGCGCTTCTACCGGGTGGACCGCAGCCGCTCCCGGGAGACGGGGGGCACGGGACTGGGGCTTGCCATCGTCAAACATGTCCTCTCGCGGCACCAGGGGATGCTGGAGATCGAAAGCGAAGTAGGCAAAGGCAGCCGCTTCAGCGCCCGCTTCCCCGAGGCCCGGCGCTTGCCGCAGAAGGCCTCCGCGCTGGTGAGCCGGGCGGGGGTAGCTTAGGACTCACAAAGAAGAGCGTTTTTTGCCTGCCCCTGTCGCGCAAGCTGGCCAGGCATCCGCCGCTCAGGCCGGTGAAAAACCCACCCGCTCGTAGTCGGCACCCCGCTCCACCAGCAGTTCCAACTTGATCTTGCGGGTCTCGGTCTCCCGGGCGAGCTCCAGCAGCCGCTGGGGCTGGTAGATCCCTTTGGGCACGATCAGGCTACCCCGCAGGTTGAGGGAAGGAATCTCGGGCAGGAGCAGGGCTTCCAGAAAGGGTTCACCGGAGGAGGCTGCGCCGGGGCCCGCCGGCCGCACTGCCACCGGCTGGGGGGCACCGGGCAGGGTGCGCAGTCCCGCCTGCAGCCCGCCGCCGCGAGTCACCACGAGCCAGCGTATCACGCCCAGCAGGCGCCAGCCCGCATTGGAGAGTTTAAGTCCCAGGAGTCGGTTCACCTGCAGCCGCTCGCCGGGACCTTTGCGCTCGATGCGCATGCCGAGGACGCTCTCGTCCTTGACCGACCAGGTCTCTTCCTGGGCTGGGCCCAGCGCCGTGTGGGCGGGCGTCGCAGGGCGCCTTTTCGTTCCGGGCTGGGCGAAGGGTTTGCCGGCGACGATCTGCCATATCGCCGGCAGGCCGAAGCATACCTGGGCGGTGTTGACGGAGGGGCGGCGCTCGAAACTGCGGGTGGGCACGCCTTCGCACCAGTATCGGTGCAATTGGGCGAGGAGCTGGCCGCAGCTGGGCTGCTCGCAGTCGCGGCCCAGCCCCAGGGGCTCAGGCTTCTGCCCCTGCTGCAGCAGGATCTGCTTCACCCGCAGGTTCTTGCTGATCTCGGACAGATCCAGATAGCGGGTCGCCTCGGAGGGAGTGAGGTGGGCGAGAGATTGCAGACCGCTTTCACCTTTGAGGTGCACCGCCAGCATGGGCACCTTCTCGTTGCCCCCGCGCGGTGCCCGTAGAACGGGCACCGCAGTGCTCCAGTGCCGCAGCCAGCGCTGGGCGAGCTCGATCTGCTTGGGGCTCAGCTCGAAGGGGTTGGCGTAGCACAGCAGCAGCGATTCCACGTATACGGCGCGGCAGCTGCTCGGCCCGGCCGATTCCGATCCATCCATGACCCTGGCATCAGAAAAGCCCTGCTCCTCGGCGAAGGCATACAGGCCGTGGAGCTGGGACCAGAGCTGCGCCGGATACTCGTGACGCATGCGGGCGTAATCGGTAAGCTGCAGACCGGTGTAGCGCAGACAGCGCTGGACGAGCAGTGGCCGCTCGGCAGCGCTTGTGCCCGCTTCCAGGCAATGGCGGTAGCCGAGCACCATCTGGGCCCAGACCCCGATCAGGGTCATGAAGGCCGCGTGCTCGGCCTCCGACAAGGGCAGCGGACGGCCGCTCAGGCGCTTGGCCAGTTCGCCCTGCACGTAGGCCACCGTCTCGCGCAGGCTCTCCATGATCGGCAGCCGTTCCGCCGGCGGGAGGAGGTACTGGCCCAGGGCGGTGAGCTCCCGGTGCAGCGCCTGGTGCGCCGCGCGGATGTCGGTCAGCTGGAGCTGGGCGAGCCATTGGGCGCAGGTGGTCCGATCGACGATGGCACCGCGTCTGTCGGGCCGCGCGATCGGCAGCGGGCTGGCGAAGACGGATGGGCTCAAGGGTGCCCCGGCAGTCGGGCGACCAAAGCCGCAGCGAGCCGCTCGCGCCAGGCAGGAGGCATGCGCGGCCGGGAAGCGCGGCGCGGCCGCGCCCAGATGGCAGCGGGAAAGTGGCGATCCGAGTGCCAGCGGGGGATCACGTGCCAGTGCAGATGAGGTACCTGGTTGCCCAGGCTCGCCAGGTTGATCTTGTCAGGTGCGAGGACGGCGCGCAGCACCTGCTCCACGGCGAACACGACCTCCATGAACGCCGCCCGCTCCGCGGCTGTCAGGTCTGTCATTTCTTTTGCATGGCGGTTGAGGATCACGCGACAGTAGCCGGGGTAGTCGGGCTCGTCCACCAATACCACACGGCACAGCTCGCTCGACCAGAGTACCTGGCCTGGGCTGCTCTCGCAAAGCTCGCAGCTCATGAATGCGGCGCGCGCGAGGGACTTACAGTAACACCCGTTCGATGCCGCCGCGGTTGGCTTGTTCGACGTAGTCGGCGAGCCAATTGGGTCCCAGGATATGACGCGCCATTTCCACCACGATGTAATCGGCGGTGGTGCCGGCGTCGTCATTATAGCGCGCGAGCCCTTGCAGACAAGACGGGCACGAGGTGAGGATCTTGATCTCGCCCGTATCGTCCTGGACGCGGATGCGCGCTACGCCTTTGCGGATCTCCTCTTCCTTGCGCAGCCGCACCTGGGTTGCCACGTCCGGGCGACTCATGGCGAGGGTCCCCGCCTCACCACAGCAGCGCTCAGTGAGTGCCACGCCGCCCCCCATTAAGCCGTTCACCACTTTGAGCGGCTGATGGGTCTTCATCGGGGTGTGGCAGGGATCATGGTACATGTAGCGCACTCCTTGCACTGCTTGCAGGCTCACCCCCTTCTCCAGCAGATACTCGTGGATGTCCAGCAGCCGGCAGCCGGGGAAGATCTTGTCGAATTCGTACTTCTGAAGCTGATCCATGCAGGTGCCGCAAGAGACGATCACCGTCTTGATGTCCAGGTAGTTGAGCGTGTGGGCCAGGCGGTGAAACAGCACCCGGTTGTCGGTGATGATCTCTTGCCCCCGGTCGTGCTGGCCCGCGGCGGTCTGGGGGTAGCCGCAGCAGAGGTAACCCGGAGGCAGCACCGTGATGGCACCCACGTGGTAGAGCATCGCTTGCGTGGCGAGGCCCACCTGGCTGAACAAACGCTCCGAGCCGCATCCGGGAAAGTAAAACACCGCGTCGGAGTCTTCGTTTACCTTGCGGGGGTCGCGGATCACCGGGACGATGGCCGGGTCCTCAATGTCCAGCAGCGCGCGGGAGGTTTTCTTGGGCAAGTTGCCGGGCATCGGCTTGTTCACGAAGTGAATCACCTGGGCACGCAGGGGTGCTCGGCCCACCGTGGCAGGCGGACGGCTCGTTTGAGCCCGGGCGAGCCCTAGCCGCTTGGCCCAGCCGTAGGCGAACCGTTGGGCCTTATAGCCCCACTCGATCATGCCCTTGCGCAGCAGTTTGATGGTGCTCGGGTCGGTGGCGTTCAGGAAAGCCATGGCCGCCCAGGTGCCCAGGTTGAACTTCTGCTTGCCCTGCTTGCGCAGGAAGTTGCGCATGGCGATAGAGACGTCGCCGAAGTCGATGTCCACCGGACAGGGCGCGCGGCACTTATGGCACACCGTGCAGTGCTCGGCCACGTCGCCGAACTCGTCGAAATGCTCCAGCGCGACACCCCTGCGAGTCTGCTCTTCGTATAGGAACGCCTCGATCAGGAGCGAGGTGGCCAGGATTTTGTTGCGCGGGCTGTAGAGGAGATTGGCCCGGGGTACGTGAGTGGCACACACCGGCTTGCACTTGCCGCAGCGCAGGCAGTCCTTGATGGAGTCGGAGATGGCTTTGAGCTCGCTCTGCTCCAAGATCAGGCTTTCCAGCTCGAGCAGGTTGAAGCTGGGCGTGTAGGCGTTTGCCAGGTCGGCACCGGGCAGGAGCTTGCCCCGGTTGAAGTGCCCGTTGGGATCGATGCGTTGCTTGTAGGCGCGAAAGGCTTCGATCTCGCCCGGCTCGAGGAACTCGAGCTTGGTGATGCCGATGCCATGCTCGCCGGAGATGACGCCGCCCAGGGATTTGGCCAGGGCCATGATCCGGCGCACGGCGGCGCTCGCTTCCTGGAGCATTTCGTAATCGTCGGAGTTGACTGGGATGTTGGTGTGCACATTGCCGTCTCCGGCGTGCATGTGCAGGGCGATGAACACCCGGCTCTTGAGCACCCGCTGGTGGATGGCCTCGCATGCCTCCAGGATCGGCTGGAACGCCTTGCCGCCGAAGATCTGCCGCAGGGGTTCGCGCAGCTCTTTTTTCCAGGACACTCGGAGCCGGTGATCCTGCAGCACCCCGAACACCGTGTCTTCGGCTGCTGCGCTCGCGGGCCAGACAACCGGTCCATGCGCCGGCAGCTCGGCAAGCTTGCGGTCCAGGTTTTCCAGCAAGAAACGCCACCGACTGCGGGCATGGCGGACGAGCTCCAGGGCCTGCTCGGTCCGGTGGCCGATGACCTCCGCCTTGGGGATCGACTCATCCTCCAGCGCCAGCGGCAGATCGCCTTGCAGGAATTCTTCCAGGGCGTCCAGGAGTCGCAGCTTATTCTTGATGGACAGCTCGACGTTGATGCGCTCGATGCCGTCGGTGTAGTCGCCGAGACGCGGCAGCGGGATCACCACGTCCTCGTTGATCTTGAAGGCGTTGGTGTGCCTGGCGATGGCCGCCGTGCGGCCGCGGTCGAGCCAGAAGCGCTTGCGCGCTTCCGCGGTGACGGCAATGAATCCCTCGCCCCCCCGATGGTTGGCAATGCGCACCACTTCGGAGGCGGCGCGGGCCACCTCTTGCTCGTCGTCGCCCACGATGTCGCCAATCAGCACCATCTTGGGCAGCCCGTGGCGCCGAGCCTTGGTGGCGTAGCCCACGGCCTTGAGGTAGCGCTGGTCCAGGTGTTCCAGGCCAGCCAGGACCGCCCTGGGATGCCGGTCCAGGTAGTCTTTGATCTCTACGATGGAGGGCACCGCCTCGTGTACGCTGCCGAAATACTCCAGGCACACCGTGCGCACATGGGCCGGCATGCGGTGCAGGATGAAACGGGCGGAGGTGATAATGCCGTCACAGCCTTCCTTTTGCACGCCGGGCAATCCTCCGAGCACCTTGTCGGTCACGTCCTTGCCCAGCCCCGGCTTGCGGAAGGCGCGGCCCGGGATCTCCAGGATCTCGGGCGCGCCAAGCGGGGTCTTGCCGTCGTCGGCGTAGCGGGTGAGGCGAAAGCGCGCCACCTGCACCTCGTGGATCTTGCCCAGGTTGTGCTCCAGCCGCTCTACGGTGAGCCAGCGCCCCTCGGGGGTGACCATGCGCCAGGCGACCAAGTTGTCCACCGCGGTGCCCCACAACACCGCCTTTTTCCCCCCGGCGTTCATGGCGATATTGCCGCCGATGCAAGAGGCGTCGGCCGAGGTGGGATCCACGGCGAACACCAGCCCTTCGGCCTCGGCAGCATCCATAACCCGGCGGGTCACCACTCCCGCCTGGCACTGGATGGTGGGCACCTCCCGGTCGAGCCCCGGAAGCCTCATCCACTCCACCGGCCCTAGGCGCTCCAGCTTCTCGGTGTTGATCACTGCCGAACGCTTGGTGAGGGGCACGGCGCCGCCGGTGTAGCCGGTGCCGCCACCCCGGGGAATGAGGGTGAGGCCGAGCTCGATGCAGGCCCGCACGATGGGAGCGACCTCCTCTTCGGTGTCGGGGTGGATCACCACGAAGGGGTACTCCACCCGCCAGTCGGTGGCGTCGGTCACGTGGGACACCCGCGCCAGGCCGTCGAACTGGATGTTGTCTCGGCGCGTCACCCGGGAAAGGCGCTTCAGGACCCGACGGCGCAGCTTCGCCACGTCCTCGAACTCGGCCTCGAAGGCGTCCACGGCCGCCCGGGCCCGGTCGAGGAGAATCTTCACCTTTTCGCTGCCCTGGCGCCGCTCCTCGATCAGGGCGAGGCGATGGCGCATGGCCTCGACGAGGGCTTTTCTTCGGGCTCGGTTGCCGAGCAAATCGTCCTGGAGGTAGGGGTTACGCGACACCACCCAGATGTCTCCCAGCACCTCGTAGAGCATGCGCGCCGAGCGGCCGGTGCGTCGTTCGGCGCGCAACTCGTTGATCAGGTGCCAAGAGGGTTCCCCCAGGAGGCGGATGACGATTTCCCGGTCAGAGAACGAGGTGTAGTTGTACGGAATTTCCCGCACACGGGCGGCGGGAAGGAGTGCGGTGGGGATGTCGGGGAGCACTGCAGTATCGGAACGGCTTAAAACCGAATTTTACCGCACTACCGGCAGGGGGCTACCCATGGCGGTTTCAGGGGCAAAGGGGTGCCCGAGACCCTCACGCGAGCTGGGCGATGGCGAGATAACGGGCGAGCTTGCCCAGGGCCATGAAGCTCGCCGACCACCAGGGGTTGAGCCGCAACCAGCCAGCGGCCACACACAGGGCGTCGCCCACCACGGGTGCCCAGGCAAAAAGGAGCGCGGCGCTGCCGTAGCGACGGACGAAGGCAAGCCCCTTGGGGGGTTCCTTGGGCGGGATCAGCCGGCCGAGCAGATAGGAGGTCATCCCGCCCAGGGTGTTGCCCAGGGTGGCGATTCCGAGGGCGGGGAAATAGAGCTGCGGCGAATGCTTGAGCACACCGAAGAGGACCGCCTCGGAGCCGCCTGGCAGCAGGGTGGCGGCGAGAAAACTCGACAGAAACAGGGCCGAGAGGCTCCAATGCTCCGTCATGGGCGTCTTTTTTCCATCGGGGCTTTAATCTACCATTGAGCGGCCGCACCCGCTTTACCCGATGTGCGCCCGCCGGGTCGCCCCACTGTTTGTCTGGAAAGGAGCGCTCCATGGACTCGCAAGTCAAGCAAGAGCTCGACAGCCTGTGCCCCGCCCCGGAAATGAACCGCCGCGCTTTCGTCGCCGGGCTCCTCGCCGGCGGATTTGCCCTGGCAGTTCAGCCCGTGTGCGCCGAGACGGTGATCAGGACCGACACCAAAGGGCTGGTGGACGCAGAAGTGTCCATCCCCACCGCCGACGGGACGATTCCCGCCTATCGGGCCATGCCCGATCATGGCGGGCCGTTCCCGGTGATCCTGGTGGTGCAGGAGATCTTCGGCGTGCACGAGTACATCAAGGACGTGTGTCGGCGTCTGGCCAAGCTGGGTTATCTCGCGCTTGCGCCCGAGCTTTTCCATCGCCAGGGCGATCCGCGCAAGTACGAGAACATCCCCGACATCCTCAAGCACGTGGTATCCAAAGTGCCCGATGCCCAGGTGCTGTCTGACCTGGACGCAGCGGTTGCCTGGGCCGAGAAGAGCGGCTTCGGCGACGGCAAGCGCCTGGGCATTACCGGCTTCTGCTACGGCGGGCGCATTGTCTGGCTCTACGCCGCCCACAATCCGCAACTGAAGGCGGGGGTGGCCTGGTATGGACGCATCGTCTCGGAGCGCACGCCCACCATGCCTGTCCATCCCATCGACGTGGCAGACAAGCTCTATGCTCCCGTGCTCGGGCTCTACGGCGGCGCCGACCCGGGCATCCCCAACGACACGGTGGAGCAGATGCGGGCAGCCCTCAAGAAAGCGGGCAGCCCTTCGGAGATCATCTTGTACGAAGGTATGCCCCACGGCTTCCACGCCGACTACCGGCCCACCTATCGCAGGGACGCTGCCGAGGATGGCTGGCGGCGCATGCTCGCCTGGTTCAAGAAGCACGGGGTCGCCTGAGAACGTTCCTCCAGGGGCGGGGTCAAGGAGAGCCCGGGCTGTCGAGGGCCGGTGCGCGCATCTGCGGCAGGTAAAAGCGGATGCTGCCTCCCGCTTTCTTGGCGTGATACATGGCCATGTCGGCATTGGTCGTAAGGGTGGCGAGGTCCTTTCCGTCCTCGGGATAGACGCTGATCCCGATGCTGCACGAGATGGGGAGCTCGTGGCCATCGATGGGAATGGGCACCGAGAGCGCCTCGAGGATTTTTTCCCCGACGAGGGCTGCATCGCTGGCCCGTGCTAGATCGGCGAGCACCACGACGAACTCGTCGCCCCCGATGCGCGCGACCGTATCTTCCCGGCGCACGCATCTCAGCAGCCGCTGCGCCACCGCTACAAGGACGTCGTCTCCGACGCTATGCCCGAAGACGTCGTTGACGGGCTTGAACCGGTCCAGGTCAACGAACATGACGGCGAATGGCCGGCGAAGCCGATCGGCGCGATGCCGGGCCTGTTCCAGCCGGTCCTCGAGCAGGAGGCGATTCGGTAGGCCCGTCAAGCGGTCAAAGAGCGCCGCGGTGCGCAACTGCTCGTTTGCCGCCTGCAGCGAATCGGCGAGGCGGGCGGTGCGGGCCGCGACATGGGCGTCGGACGCGGAAATCACGAGCGTGATCGTCAGGATGCTGATCGTGGCCAGTCCGATCATGAAGGCGAGCATGGGCGCGTTCAGGCCACCGGCGGAGTTCGCGGCGAGGCACACGCTGCCGGGAGCGAACTGAGCTGCTGCCATGCCCGTATAGTGCATGCCGGCGATGGCGAGCCCCATGAGCAGGGCGCTGCCCAGCTTGGCGAGGATCGCCGCTGCCGAATAGCGCTTGCGTAGCTGAAAGGCAATCCACAGGGCCGCGAGCGATGCCATGATCGCGACGATGATCGAAGCGATGAACAGGAGCGGGTCGTACCGGATCGGCGGCGACATGCGCATGGCTGCCATGCCCGTGTAGTGCATCGAGCTGATGCCAACGCCCATCAACGTGGCGCCGACAATGAGGTTGCGGGCGGTCATGGCGGGGTGCTTCACCACGAGGAGGGCTACGCCGGATACCACCATGGCGATGAGCCACGAGGCAGCATTGATCAGGGGGTCATAGGCGATGGGAATGGGCAGGCGAAATGCCAGCATGCCGATGAAGTGCATGGCCCAGATGCCGGTGCCCATGGAAAAGGCGCCACCGAACAGCCAAATCCATGAAGCCCTCCCTTGGCGTACGCTCACCCGGCCGGCAAGGTCGAGAGCGGTATAGGCGGCGAAGGTTGCGACGATCCCGGACAGGAGGACCAGTTTCAAGTCATAGGTGCCGATCATCGCACTCCTTACTCCGCCCGGCAGAACACGTGAAAAAACTGCCGCCCGGCCTACGCGGGCGGCCACCTGCCCCTAGTTAGCAAGAAGGGTACCATCTTCTGTAAATCGGCCGAAAACCCGTTCTTTCCCGCCCTGCCCTCGGCTGCCAGCCGCGGTACAAGAGGTTGTTTCAGCTCAGTAAGCTTGCCCGCCTGAAGCCTTGTGCGCCGGTGGCCTGGCGGGCGTCGAGCTGCGCTGCCAGTGCCCGCGCGCTGGGTCGATGAGGGCGGGAGCTGTCGGAATCGCCAACGATCGCCCCGCTCGCCTGCGCGCAGGTGCCCCGCCCGCCTCCCTAGGCGCTTCGCCCTTGCCAGCAGGCCTTTGCCGTCCCATCATTTGCGGCTTTCGCAGTTCCTTGACGCCATGGAAATCATCGTCCTCGGCGCTGGCGTGATCGGCGTCACCAGCGCCTGGTACCTGGCAGAGGCGGGCCATCGCGTCACGGTGGTGGAGCGTCAACCCGGCCCGGCGCTGGAGACGAGCTTCGCCAACGGGGGGCAGGTGTCCATCAGCCACGCCGAGCCCTGGGCCAACCCCGACGCGCCGGCCAAAATCCTGCGCTGGCTGTGGCGGGAAGAGGCGCCGCTCAAGTTCCGCCTGCGCTGGGACGCGGCCCAATGGGTCTGGGGGGTGCGCTTCTTAAAGGAGTGCCTGCCCGCGCGCACCCGCAGAAACGCCGCCGCCATCGCGGCCCTCGCCCGCCTGAGCGGCGCAAGTCTTCGGGCGTTGCGCAGCCGCACGGGGATCGAATACGACCAGCTCGAGCGGGGCATCCTGCATGTCTTCACCGAACCAGAAGACTACGAGGCGGCCCGGCGCAAGCTGCCGGCGCTTGCCGCCCTGGGCTTGCGCCTGGAGCTCAAATCCGCCGCCGAGTGCGTAGGCCTGGAGCCCGCCCTCGAGGCGAGCCGCGTCCTCATCCACGGGGGCTTGTACTGTCCGGAGGATGCGTCGGGCGACGCGCGCAAGTTTACCGAGGCGCTGGCTGGGCTCGCCGCCCAGCGCGGGGTCGCTTTTCGCTACGGGACCCGAATTGAGGCTCTGGAGACCAGGGGCAGCCGGGTGACTGGCGCGCGCGTGACGACGCACCGCGGCAGCGAGGTCCTAGGCGGCGACGCCTACGTGGTGTGCCTTGGAAGCTATAGCCCGCAGCTCCTCGCCCCCCTCGGCGAGCGGCTGCCCATCTATCCGGTGAAAGGCTATTCGGTCACGGTGCCGGCGGGGGAGGGTGCGCCTACGGTGAGCTTGACCGACGAAGCGCGCAAGCTCGTCTTCTCGCGCCTGGGCGGCCGGTTGCGGGTGGCGGGGATGGCGGAGCTCGCAGGCTACGATCTTTCCTTGGACCCGCGTCGCTGCGCCCTCATCTTGGACCGAGTGTTTGAGCTCTTCCCCCGGGCGGGCGAGCGGACGGCTGCCGAGTGCTGGACGGGCCTGCGGCCCGCGACGCCCGGCAACGTGCCAGTGATCGGGCGTTCCCGCCGCCTCGAAAACCTATACTTGAACACCGGCCACGGCACCCTAGGCTGGACCCTGGCCTGCGGCTCGGCCCGGGTACTCGCCGACCTGGTGGACGGCCGCAGACCGCCCATCGCGTTTCCCTGGTGGAGCTGACCAGCCCAGGGCACCGCCCAGGCGGATCGGGAACAAGCTTGTTTATCCGGGTGGCGGCGCCTATGCTGCTTACCGCTATGATGGCCGCCGACGCTCGCTCGCCCTCCCATTTCTTCCCGCATGGCAACGAGAAACCCCTCGTCATCGCCCACCGGGGAGCAAGCGGCTATCTTCCCGAGCATACCCTGGCGGCCTACGCTGTCGCCATCCTGCAAGGCGCCGACTACATCGAGCCCGACCTGGTCATGACCCGGGATGGGCATTTGATCGCGCGGCACGACAACCGGCTGGATCTCACCACCGACGTGGCGCGCCGGCCCGAGTTCGCCGACCGCCGGGTCACCAAGGTGGTGGACGGCGCCACCGTCACCGGCTGGTTCAGCGAAGACTTCACCCTGGCCGAGATCAAGCGGCTTCGCGCCGTGGAGCGCATCCCCGAGGTGCGGCCCGCCAACACCCGGTTCGATGGCCAATTCCAGGTGCCCACCCTGCAGGAGATCGTCGATCTGGTGAGAGCTTGCGAACGCGCCCTGGGGCGCCCCATCGGCCTTTGCCCGGAGACGAAGCATCCGACCCATTTCCGGCAATCGGGACTCGCTATGGAAGAGCCTCTGGTGGAGATCCTGCACCGCAACGGCTACGAGGCGGCGTTGGACCGGGTGTTTATCCAATCCTTCGAGGTGGGGAACCTCAAGAGGCTCGACCGCATGACCAGGATTGCCTTAGTGCAACTCCTGGGAAGGGAAGGCAAACCCTACGACGTGGCAGCGGAGGGTGGGACGCTTACCTACGAGCAGATGGCCACACCCCGGGGTCTGGCGGACATCGCGGCCTACGCCGAGGGGGTAGGACCGGAAAAGCAGCGCTTCATCCTCGTCCCCGACGCCGAGGGCTGGCTCGATCCGGCCAACGCCAGCCCCTTCGTAAAAAACGCCCATGCCGCCGGCCTCAAGGTATACCCCTACACCTTCCGCGCCGAGAACCGCTTCCTGCCGGCGAGCCTGCGCTCCTCCGAAGATCCCAATGCCTTGGGCGACGGTGAAGGCGAGATCCGGGCCTTTCTCGCCACGGGCATCGACGGCGTGTTCACCGACCAGGCCGATGTGGGCGTGCGAGCGCGGGACGCTTTCGTCGCGGCGACCCGCTAGCCCGCGCCCCGGCTAGTCTTCTTCCTCGCCGAGGGGTTGGACGTCCAGCACCTCGAAATCCACGATCTCAGCCGTGTCCTTGGGCACGGCCAGGGATAATTCCAGATCGTGGATGACGTCGTCCCAGTCCACGTCTTCCGCCAGTTTGAGGGACAGCCGCACGGTGAGATTGAGCTCTACGTTCTTGGCCACGGGATATCGCCTCCGCCTGGTCAATATCCTTGCAGGAACTGTGGATGTGCTTGCCTCGAAGACACGTCGGTCGCTGGGTCTTGCCCATGAGAGGCGTCGTGCACCAGCCGGGCTTTCTCAGTGCTCCGGATCCGCCGCGCTCGTAAGCGCAAGGCGCATCCCGTGCTCCGCGCTTCGGGCGCCGTCGGCATACACCGTCTCGAACCCGAGGCGTTGGTAGAAGCCAACGGCATGGGCAGAGGAGACCACGGTGACGAACTCGGCCTCAGGACATTCCATCTCGATACGACGCACCGCCTCGGTCACCAAGGCCCGACCGATGCCTTGTCCCTGAAATTCCTTGCGCACGAACAGAGCGATGATATGGGACGGCCAGCGCACCTGGATTAGGCCGGCGAGGCGCCCGTCCGTCTCTGCTACCAGGGTAAGGTAGCCATAGGCCTGGCGGGCGAGGAGCGCTTCGGGGGCGGCGAATTTGACGAAACCCGCCTTGCCCCATTCGTCGAAGTCCTGGGCCATGAATTCGTCGAAGGCGGCCAGCATAAAGCGGGAAATCTCGGTGGCTTCCTCGGGCCGCATGGGGCGGATCATGGCGGAGCGGGATCGCTGCGCCGTCTGTCCTTGGCTTTCGGCGATCATGGGAGCAAGGGGGGCGCTTCAGAAAGAGAGCACCCGGTCGGCCGCCGCCGCCGCGGCCACGTAATCGCCCATGGTTCTGTAGCTGGCGGTGGCCACCCAGTTTTCCGGCGTGACGTTGCGCCCCTTGCCGCACGCCTCGCACACCCAGAAGGGCACACCCTGGGCGAGGAGCGCCTCCATCAGACCCTGCATGGCGGGCATATTGACGCCCTGGATTTTGTCATAGACGTGGCGGTTGGCGATCACCACCGCCTCACCTTGCAGCCACACGGTCACTTCATGGCCCTGTTCGCGGGCCGTTTTGGCGGCCATTACGCCCAAAGTGGCGCGGGTGGGGTCGTCGGTTCCGGACGAGACAGCGATCAGGAATTTCATGTCTACCTCCTTTGCCCTCAGCAAGACGGGCGCCTCATTTTCTCTTCGGCACGTACAGATCGGTGATGGTCCCCTCCGCCATCTCGGCGGCGAAACCCACGGTCTCGGACAGGGTGGGGTGGGGGTGGATGGTGAGCCCGATGTCCTCGGCCTCTGCCCCCATCTCCAAGGCGAGCACCGTCTCGGCGATGAGCTCCCCGGCGTTGGGACCCACCATGGCTGCGCCCAGGAGCCGTCGGCTCGCCTGGTCGAAGAGAAGCTTGGTGAGACCGTCGGCCCCGCCTTCGGCGAGGGCCCGCCCGCTCGCCGCCCAAGGGAATACCGCCCGCTCGTAGGCGATGCCTTGGGCTTTGAGATCGAGCTCGGTCGCCCCCATCCATGCCACCTCCGGATCGGTGTAGGCGACGGAGGGAATCGCCCGGGCGTCAAAGGCGCTTTTGAGTCCCGCGATCACCTCCGCAGCCACCTTGCCCTCGTGGGTCGCCTTGTGGGCGAGCATCGGCTCGCCCGCGATGTCACCGATGGCGAAGAGATGGGGCACGTTGGTGCGCTGCTGCCGATCCACTGGGATCGCGCCCCGCTCATCCACCCGTACCCCGGCCGCTTGCGCCTGGACGGCGTGGCCGTTGGGGCGGCGTCCCACCGCCACCAGCACCCGGTCGTAGAGCTGGGGAGGGGGCGCCTGCTCGCCCTCGAAGGTGGCCTTGAGACCTTCTTTCAGGGCCTCGATCCGGGTGACCTTGGTCTTCAAGTAGATCGCCTCATAACGAGATCGGATTCTCTTCTCCAGGGGCCTCACCACGTCCCGGTCGGCTCCCGGGATCAGCCCGTCTAAGAGCTCCACCACGGTCACTTTCGAGCCCAGGGCGTGATAGACGGTGGCCATCTCGAGCCCGATGATGCCACCTCCGATGACCAGAAGCCGCTTGGGGATCTCGTCCAGGCGCAGGGCGTCGGTGGAGTCCATCACCCGGGGGTCCTCGTAGGGCAGCCCGGGGAGCTTCACCGCCTGGGAGCCGGCGGCGATGATCCCGTAGTCGAAGGTGAGGGTCTTTTCCCCCCCGGCGGTCTTCACTTTTAGGGCATGGGGCCCGGCGAAGGTGGCCACCCCCTGCACCACCTGGACCTGACGCTGCTTGGCGAGGGCCGCGAGCCCCTTGGTCAGACGTCCCACCACATCGTCCTTCCACTTTCGCAGTCCTTCGAGGGCGATGTCGGGACGGCCGAACCTGATTCCGGCATGGCCCAACTCCTGGGCTTCGGTGAGGACCTTGGCGACGTGCAGGAGCGCTTTGGAGGGGATGCAACCCACGTTCAGGCACACGCCCCCGAGAGTGGGGTAGCGCTCCACCAACACCACCTTCTTTCCCAAGTCGGCGGCCCGGAAAGCGGCCGTATAGCCTCCGGGTCCCGCCCCCAGGACCAGCACCTCGGCATGGAGATCGCTCTCGTGCGCGATGGCCGCCGGCGTCTGCGCGGCGGCGGGGGGCGGCGTGGCGGGCCCCTCGGGGGCCTTGGCCGGAAGAGCCTCGGCATGGGCCGTCTGCGCCTTCGCCGGCGCTCTTGTGTCCGCCGCCTCCGCCTCCAGGGTCAGGATGAGGGAACCCTCCGAGACCTTATCGCCCACCTTGACCCTCACCTCTTTCACCACGCCCGCCTGGGGCGAGGGCACGTCCATGGTCGCCTTGTCGGACTCCAGGGTGATCAGGCTTGCCTCTTTTTCGATGCGGTCGCCGGGCCTAACCAGGACGTCGATGACGGGCACGTCCTTGAAGTCACCGATGGGGGGGACACGCACTTCCACGAGCTGGGCCATTTCTTATGTCTCCGCGTCGCTCAATACGAGTTTCAACAAAGGTAATCCGCCCGGGCCAGCGCCTTGGCAGCAAAAGGCGTACCCGAACGTAGCGGCAAATCCATAAGCCACGGGTCTGCGCCTGCTCGAGACGCCGGAGTGCTAGGTGCGGACGTGCCCGTTGCCCAGGACCACGAACTTCAGACTGGTGAGGCCCTCGAGGCCCACGGGTCCCCGGGCGTGGAGCTTGTCGGTGGAAATGCCGATCTCCGCGCCGAGCCCGTATTCGTAACCGTCGGCGAAACGGGTGGAGGCGTTCACCATGACCGAGCTGGAATCCACCTCCCGCAAGAAGCGCATGGCCCGCGTGTAGTCTTCGGTGACGATGGCGTCGGTGTGTTGGGAACCATAACGGGCGATGTGGTCGATCGCCTGATCGAGCCCGTCTACCACCCGCACCGACAGGATGGGCGCCAGATACTCGGCGAACCAGTCCTCCTCCGTGGCCGGTTTCATCTCCGGCACCAACCGGCGGCTTTCCTCGCAACCTCGTAGCTCCACGCCCTTGTCCAGAAGGAGGCGGGCGAGTCGGGGCAGCACCGCCGGCGCGATGGCGCGGGCGACGAGCAGTGTCTCCATGGTGTTGCAAGTGCCGTAACGCTGCGTCTTGGCGTTGTCGGCGATGCGGATCGCCTTTTCCAGATCGGCACCCTCGTCGATGTAGACGTGGCACACTCCGTCCAGGTGCTTGATCACCGGTATGCGGGCTTCCTTTGAAATGCGCTCGATCAGGCCTTTGCCCCCCCGCGGGACGATAACGTCCACGTACGCTTGCATGCTGAGGAGCTCCCCCACCGCGGCCCGGTCGGTGACCTCCACCACCTGCACCGCCGTGCGGGGCAGCCCCGCCGCTTCCAACCCCTCGTGCACCAGGGCGGCGATGGCTTGGTTAGAGCGGATCGCCTCCGACCCCCCCCGTAGGATGGCGGCGTTGCCTGCCTTGAGGCACAGCCCTGCGGCGTCGGCGGTTACGTTGGGCCGGGCCTCGTAGATGATGCCGATCACCCCCAGGGGCACCCGCATGCGGCCCACCTGGATCCCCGAGGGACGGTACCGCAGATCGATGATCTCCCCTACTGGATCCGGGAGCTGGGCGATCTGGCGCAGGCCGTCGGCCATGGCGGCGATGCGCTTGGCCGTCAGGGTCAGCCGGTCGATCAGGGCGGGCTCCAGGCCCTTGGCACGGGCCGCCTCCACGTCCTTGGCGTTTTCCGCGATGAGCCGCGCCTGCTCCCGCTCAATGGCTGCCGCCATGGCCTCCAGCGCCCGGTTCTTGGCGGCCGTCTCGGCCCTGGCCATGGCGCGGGCCGCCTCCCTCGCAGCGCGCCCCAGCGCTTGCATGTATGCCTTGATGTCTCGTTCTGGGGAAAGATCCATGGTCCAGATTTTAAACCGTTTCGGAACCGGCTGCCGACGTGCTCGTGAGGGTCAGGGCAAGCCGCAAGAGCTCGCTCCACACGTCGCCGGGGACGAGTCCCTTGACCATGCGGTCGAGCCGGGCAAGCTCTCGCAGGCTTTGGTTGAGCCGGGTCCCATCGAAGCGCTGGGCGGCGCTTGGGACCCAGGCCTGGCGCGCGCCCCAGACTCGCGCTTCCCGCAGGGCCTGGTCGGGCCGACGGCCCGCCCGCAGGGCCGCCTGCACGCGGATCACGGCGCGTGCATCCTCGGCGATCTGCCACAGCACGAAGGGAAGGGCCGCCCCTTCGCCCCGCAGGCCCTCCAGCACCCGGGCGAAGCGGGCAACATCGCCGCCGAACAGGGCCTCCCCCAACTGGGCCGGCTCGTAGCGGGCCACGTTGGCCACCGCCGCCCGCACCGCTTCCCCGGGCAGCGGCCCCGGAGGAAACAAAAGTCCGAGCTTCTGCACTTCCTGGAACGCGGCGAGGAGATTGCCTTCTACCCGTTCGGCCATGAACGCCAGGGTTTCGGCGTCTGCTTCCTGGCCCTGGGCGGCGAGCCGCCCCCCGATCCATTGGGGCAGCCGTTCCCGGGGCACGGGCCTTGCCTGGACCACGACGCCCGCCCGCCCCAAGGCTTCGAACCAGCGGCTCCCCAGGGCCGAGCGCTCCAGCCTGGGCAGCTCGATCAGGGTGACCGCGTCGGGCGCAGGCGACTCGCAATAGGCGATGAGAGCTTCGGCCCCAGCGGTTCCCGGCCGTCCGGTGGGCAAGCGCAGCTCGATCAGCTTGCGGCTGCCGAAGAGAGAAAGGCTCGCCCTGGCTGCGGTGAGGTTTCCCCAGTCGAAACCGCTTTCGGCGATGAAGAGCTCCCGCTCCGTGTACCCCAGGGCCCGGGCTCGGGCGCGGATGCGGTCGGCCGCCTCCAGGGCGAGCAGCGGCTCTTCCCCGTGGATCACGTACAGGGAGGCGAAGCGCTTGGCGAGCTGGGCGGGCAGGGCCTCGGAGTCGATGACCGGCATGGCAGGCTGGGCCAAAAAAATAATTGTCCCCGAGTCAAGGCGCGGAGGCGAGGGTTCCGAACCCTTCGCCCGGGTGCTTCAGCCCGCCCTCGGCCTGATCGCCGCCAGCCGGAACAGGATTTGCTGGACTGCGTCGTTCTGCATGTCCCGGTAGAGCAGCGCTTCCTCCTGCTCCTTGGCCAGGACCTGGGTGTCGTCGTAGGTGAGATCCCGCTTGAGGGAAATCTGAGACGGGGCGATAAGGGGTTGGCCCTTGGCGTCGTTCATGTGGAACTGCACCCGCAGCCGCAGCTCCAGCTCCCGCACTCGTCCCGCCCCGGAAAGGGAGAGAATCAGGCGCTCCCGGGCAATGCCGTCAATGAACAGCACCGCCTCGGCTGCCTTGGGATCGTCCACGAGCTGGGTGCCCGTGCCGGCCGCCACGGCCCGCTTCAGCTCGGTAAGGAAAACAGGATCGCCCCCCGTGACGTGCAGCGTCCTGAACGCCAAGGCTTGGGTGCCCCGCAGCCGAAAGCCGCAACCCGCGGCAAGCAGGGCGAGGGGGGCGCTCGCCAAGGCGAGCAATAGTCCGCGCCGCTTCTCAAGGATCGCCATGATGGAGCGATTATAGCGCGGCTCGTAGACGCGCCCTGGCGCACCGCACCGCAGGCCTATCATTCCTGCCGGTGCGCTGCAGTTGCGCTCAATGCACCGACGAGACGTCGGGCGCGCCGTATCCGCCACCGCCCGGGGTTTCGATCACAAGGCAGTCGCCCGCCTCTACCGCCGTCTCGTCTGTCGCCTCCAGCACCTGACGCGATCCGTCCCGGCGCTCGATCCAGGCCCGTCCCGGCGCACCCGGCTCCCCGCCCCAGAGCCCGAAGGGCCTCACCCGACGACGTCCCGCGAGAATGCTAACCGTCATTGGCTCCAGGAAGCGGATGCGGCGCGTGATGCCGTCGCCACCCCGGTGGCGACCACGCCCGCCGCTGCCGCGCCGGATGGCGAAGGCTTCCACCAGGACCGGGAAGCGGCACTCCAGCACTTCTGGGTCGGTGAGGCGGGAATTGGTCATGTGGGTGTGCACCGCGCTCGCGCCGTCGAAGTCCGGCCCGGCCCCGGCGCCGCCGGCGATGGTTTCGTAATACTGGTAGCGTTCATTGCCGAAAGTAAGGTTGTTCATGGTGCCCTGGGAGGCGGCGAGCACGCCCAGGGCGCCGTAGAGGGCATCCACGATGTTCTGGGACGTTTCCACGTTGCCCGCTACCACCGCCGCCGGAGAGCGGGGGTTGAGCAGGGAGCCGTCGGCAACGATGATCTCCAGCGGCTCCAGGCAGCCGCTGTTCAAGGGAATGTCCTCTTGCACCAGGGTGCGGAACACGTACAGCACTGCCGCCAGGGTCACCGCCGACGGCGCGTTGAAGTTGTCGGGCCGCTGAGGCGAGGAGCCCGTGAAGTCCACCACGGCGCGCCCCGCTTCCCGGTCGACCGTCACCCGCACCCGGATCACGGCGCCGTTATCCATTTCCAGGTGAAAAGCGCCGTCCTTGAGCTTGCCGATCGCCTGACGCACGGCCTGCGCGGCGTTGGCGCGCACGTGGTCCATGTAGGCCTGTACCACCGGCAAACCGTAGTGCTGCACCATGCGCCTCAACTCCTGGGCGCCTTTCTCGTTGGCGGCTACCTGGGCCCGCAGGTCCGCCACGTTTTGTTGCGGGTTGCGGCACGGATAAGGTCCTGAGGCAAGGAGCTCAAGCAGCTCCCGTTCGCGAAATCGGCCGCCTTCCACCAGGAGGAAGTTGCGGATCAGTACGCCCTCCTGGGCCAGATGGGTCGAACGCGGTGGCATGGAGCCGGGGGTCGCGCCACCGATGTCGGCGTGGTGGCCTCGGGAGCCCACGAAAAACAGCACGTGGCGGCCTTCCTGATCGAACACTGGGGTGACGACAGTGACGTCGGGTAGATGGGTTCCGCCCTGGTAGGGATCGTTCACCGCATAGGCGTTCCCCGGCCGCATGCGTCCGGCGTTGTCCCGGATCACCTGCTTCACCGTCTCTCCCATGGAGCCCAGGTGCACCGGAATGTGGGGCGCGTTGGCGATCAGGTTGCCTGCGCCGTCGAAGACCGCGCAGGAAAAGTCAAGCCGCTCCTTGATGTTGACCGAATGGGCGGTCTGGGCGAGCCGCAGGCCCATCTGCTCGGCGACGGACATGAAAAGGTTTTTAAAGATCTCCAGCCTCACCGGGTCCGCGCGGGTGCCGATGGCGACCCGGACGGGACGGGGCAGCGCACGGGTGAGGACGAGCTCGCCTCGGTCGCCCACCCGCGCCGCCCAGCCGGGTTCCACCACGGTGGTGGCGTTCGCTTCGGCGATGAGCGCGGGCCCTTCGATGCGCTGGCCCACTGCCAATGTTTCCCGCCGGTAGAGGGGCGTCTGCCGCACGCTGCCGCCCGCCACCATTCGCACATGGGCGATGGGACCGCCGGGCGAAGCGGCCACGGGGGCGTCGGCTGCGGTGGGCGGCCTCTGTGCCGGGGCGCTACCTTCCACCGACACCGCTTCGGCCACCAGGGCTCGGTCCGGCATGAGGAAGCCATAGAGCTGGCGATATAACGCTTCGAACTGGCGCGTCATGGCCTCGATCGTTCCTTCTTCCACCATCAGCGCGGTGTCGGTGCCCTCGTAGCGCAGGTGCACATGCCGGGCGATGCGCGCCTGCGGCGCCGCCACGCCCTGAGCCGTGAGCTCCTCGCGCACCTGAGCTTCCAAGATGTCCAGCGTGTGTATGAGCTGGGCAAGGGCCTCATGGGCGAGGCGCAGCTCCAGTGCCTGGCTGCGAATCGCGGTCACTTCGGCCATCCCGATGCCGTAGGCCGAGAGCACGCCCGCCAGGGGATGCAGCAGCACCGTCTCGATGCCCAGAGCATCGGCCACCCGGCACACGTGCTGGCCGGCGGCGCCGCCGAAGCCGTTGAGCACGTACTCCCTCACGTCGTACCCCCGCTCCACCGAGATGTGCTTGATGGCGTTGGCCATGTTGGCCACCGCGACCTCGATAAAGCCCTCGGCCACCTGCTCTGGGGTGCGGGCGATACCGGTTTGCTGCTCAATTTGCCTGGCGAGGGCTACGAACTTCTCCCGCACGATGTCCGCATCCAGGGGCTCGTTGCCCTCGGGACCGAACACCTGGGGGAAATGCTCCGGCTGGATACGCCCCAGCATCACGTTGGCGTCGGTGAGCGTGAGCGGTCCTGCGTTGCGGTAGCAGGCCGGTCCGGGTACGGCCCCCGCCGAGTCGGGCCCCACCTGGAAGCGGCCCTGGTGGAAGCGCAGGAGGGAGCCTCCGCCCGCGGCCACGGTGTGGACCGAGAGCATGGGGGAACGCAATCGCACCCCCGCCACCTGGGTGTCGAACACCCGCTCCAGCGCGCCGCAGTAATGACACACGTCAGTAGAGGTGCCCCCCATGTCGAAGCCGATGATTTTTTCGAAGCCCGCCTCTCGCGCCGTGCGCACCGCCCCCACTACACCCCCCGCGGGGCCGGAGAGGAGACTGTTTCGGCCCTGAAACAGTGGCGCCCACGTGAGTCCGCCGTTCGATTGCATGAATAGCAGGCGCACCTGTCCCAGCTCTCGGGCCACCTCGTCCACGTAGCGGCGCAACACGGGGGAGAGGTAGGCATCCACCACGGTGGTATCACCCCGCGGGACGATCTTCACGAGAGGGCTTACCTCATGGGAGGCGGACACCTGAGTGAAGCCTGCGGCGCGGGCGAGCTCGGCCAGGCGGCGCTCGTGATGGGGATAGCGGTAGGCATGCATGAGCACGATGGCCACCGATCGGAAACCTTCTTGGTAGGCCTGTTCCAGTGCCTGCCGCGCCTTGCCCTCGTCCAGGGGCACGAGTACCTCGCCCTCGGCCGTCACGCGCTCGTCCACTTCCACTGCCCTTCGGTAAAGGGGCTGAGGCAGCACGATGTGCAGATCGAATAGGCGCGGGCGGCTCTGGTAGCCAATGCGCAGCTGATCGCCAAAGCCCCGGGTGATAAGGAGCAGAGTGGCTTCGCCGGTGCGGGTGAGGAGGGCGTTGGTGGCCACGGTGGTGCCCATCTTCACCGCTTCGATCTCCTCGGCGGGAATCGGCGCCTGCGGTGCAAGCCCGAGGATACGGCGGATGCCTTCCACCGCCGCGTCCCGATAGAGGCTCGGCGCTTGCGACAGGAGCTTGAGCGTCTTGAGCTTGCCGTCGGGTGCGCGCGCCACCACATCAGTGAAGGTACCGCCCCGGTCGATCCAGAATTGCCACTTGCCCCGGTTCGCATCCATGGTTTGGTTGAAACAAAAGGCCTGTCGCGTCCGCGGTCGATGGTTGAAGACTCTCTGGGCGCTGTCCCGCTCCCCTCGGCCGGCAAGAGGAAGCCCAAAGAAAGGGCAGGCCTCGATCAGGTATCGTAGAGCGCCCGATCGCTTAGCCTGTCAACGCTTCCGCTGCCAGATGAGCACCTCGTCCCGGTACACCTCCTTCAGCCGGTGAAACGGGATGGTGTGCAGTTCTCCGCTTTCATCCGTCGCCTGAAACACCGCCGGCTCGGCCGGGTCGGTGCGGATTGCGCCGAGCGCCACCCGCACGATCCTACCCTCGACCCGGTCCCAATAGCCGAGCTCGAACCGCCCCCGGCCGAAGACCGGATCCCAGCGGATGCGGGAGAGGAGCGCGTGGAGGGGGGCATTGTCTCAAAGGACGCCTTGCCATCGACCCGAAGAGGAATCCCTTCCCGCCACTCGGCGGGGGAGGATGGGACGCAGGCGGGTTGCCAGTTCTGTTGTTGGCCGGCCTCCGGATAGCGCAAGACTTTTTCCTGCATGAGGGTCTTTCACGATGGGGAGCGTCCGGGTAAGGCATGGCGCGAAGGCGTGCGCGCAGATTGCCATGATCAGTTCAGGGTCATATGCCATGGAGTAACCTGGCGCCGCGGCACGCGCTCGATTCATACGCCACTGTACGGCGCTCTTTGCGCCCCATTTTCCCCGTCCGCAGGGTCGATCGCGATCGATTCCCGGATGAGACCCTCCCTCCTGGGAGAGGGGCGACGCTGCGGGCAACCGGACTCTCCAATCCGGCCACGCCGGGGCGCCTGCCGGCTGCTACACCACGATGTTGACCAGCCGCCCTGGCACCACCACCACGCGCTTGACCGGCTGGCCGGCGACGAACCTACGTGCCGGCTCGCTCTCCAGGGCGAGCCTTTCAATGGTGGCCCGGTCGGCCTGGGCAGGCACGCGCACCTCGCCCCGCAGCTTGCCGTTCACCTGGATTACCAGCGCCACCTCCTCGACGGCGAGGGCCGTCTCGTCGGCCTCGGGCCAGGGGGCGTCCAGGATGTCCCCCGGGTAGCCCAGCTCTTCCCACAAGACGTGGGTGACATGGGGGGCGATGGGGGCGAGGAGCCGAAGGAGTATCCCCATGGACTCCCGCAGGACGGCGCCCCGGACGCGGCTGTCGCTGCCCGCGGGCGCGGCCTCCAGTGCGTTTAGCATCTTCATCGCCGCCGAAACCACGGTGTTGAATTGAAACTTCTGGAAATCGAAGTTGGCCTGTTTAAGATGGACGTGGATTTCCCGCCGCAATGCTTTGAGCTCTGGGCTGAGCTCGCCGGCGGCTTGCGTCGGGGCGCCGCGGATCACCTCCTCGTGCTCGGCAGCGAGCCGCCACAGTCGCCGCACGAAGCGATACACGCCCTCCACGCCTGAGTCCGACCAGACCAGGGTCTGCTCCGGCGGCGAGGCAAACATCATGTAGAGTCGGGCCGTGTCGGCGCCGTATTTTTCAATCAGGGCCTGGGGGTCGACGCCGTTGTTCTTCGATTTGGACATGGTGCCGATGCCGCCGGACTCCACCGGCAGTCCGTCGGCGCGCAGCACGGCGCCGAGGCGGCGCCCCTGCTCGTCGGTCAGCACGTCCACGTCCGCCGGATTGTAGTAGGTGATGCGCCCGCCTTCGGTTTTGCGGTAGAAGATCTCGTTCAGCACCATGCCCTGGGTGAGGAGGTTGGTGAAAGGCTCGTCGAAGGAGAGCAGCCCCAGATCCCGCATCACCTTGGTCCAGAAGCGGGAATAGAGCAGGTGCAGGATGGCGTGCTCGATGCCGCCAATATACTGGTCCACCGGCATCCAGTGCTCGACCCGCTCGTCCACCATGGCCCGGTGGTTGTCTGGGCAGCAATAGCGCAGATAGTACCAAGAGGAGTCGACGAAGGTGTCCATGGTGTCCGTCTCCCGCCGCGCTTTTTTCCCGCAGCGAGGGCACAGGCATTCGTAGAAGGACGGGGTCTTGGCCAGGGGATTGCCGCTGCCGTCGGGCACCAGGTCCTCGGGCAGCACTACTGGGAGCTCCTCGTCGGGCACCGGCACCTCGCCGCAGGTCTCGCAGTGGATGATGGGGATCGGGCAGCCCCAATAGCGCTGGCGGGAGATTCCCCAGTCCCGCAGTCGCCACTGCACCTGCTTGTCGCCCAAACCCAGGGCCTTCAAGTCTGCGGCGATGGCCTCCACCGCCGCCTCGTGGGAGAGGCCGTCGTATTTGCCGGAGTTGACGCAGCGCCCTCGGGACTTGTCCGCATACCAGGGCTGCCAGGCGTCGGTAGAGAAGGACTCTCCGGGCACCTCGATCACCTGCTTGATCGGCAGGCCGTATTTCTTCGCGAAATGGAAGTCCCGCTCGTCGTGGCCGGGCACGGCCATGACTGCTCCCTCGCCGTAGCCCATGAGCACGTAGTTAGCCACCCACACCGGGATCGCTTCGCCCGTGAGGGGATGCCTTACCGTGAGCCCCGTGGGCATGCCCTTCTTTTCCAGGGTGGCGAGCTCTGCCTCCATGACGGAGCCCCGCTTGCACTCTTCGACGAAGGCGGCAAGCTGGGGATTGTTGCGGGCGGCACGGGCGGCGAGGGGGTGCTCGGCTGCCACGGCGCAGAAAGTGACCCCCATGATGGTGTCGGCCCGGGTGGTGAAGACCCAGAGCAGGCCCTTCTCGCCCTCCGGCAGGGTGTACGGGAAGGCGAAGCGCACCCCTACGCTCTTGCCGATCCAGTTGGCCTGCATGGTCTTTACCCGTTCGGGCCAGCCGGGAAGCTTGTCCAGGTCGGCCAGGAGCTCTTCCGCGTAGGCGGTGATCTTCAGGTAGTACATGGGGATCTCGCGCTTTTCCACCAGCGCCCCGGTGCGCCAGCCCCGGCCGTCGATCACTTGCTCGTTGGCGAGCACCGTCTGGTCCACCGGGTCCCAATTCACGATGCCCGTGGTCTTGTAGGCGAGGCCCTTCTCCAGCATGCGCAGGAACAGCCATTGGTTCCAGCGGTAGTATTCGGGCCGACAGGTGGCCAGCTCCCGCTCCCAGTCGATGGCGAAGCCCAGGGACTTAAGCTGCTGCTTCATGTAGGCGATGTTGTCGTAGGTCCATCGGGCCGGCGGCACGCCGTTCGCCATGGCAGCGTTTTCCGCGGGCAGCCCAAAGGCGTCCCAGCCCATGGGCTGCAGCACGTGGTAGCCGCGCATGCGGTGGTAGCGGGCCAGCACGTCGCCGAGGGTATAGTTGCGCACGTGCCCCATGTGGAGCTTGCCTGACGGGTAGGGGAACATGGACAGGCAGTAGTATTTGGGCTTGTCCGTGGCCTCCAGCGCGCGAAAGCGGCCGGTTTTGTCCCAATGGGCCTGGGCCCGCGCCTCGATGAGCTGCGGGTGGTAGTGGGCTTCCATTGCCTCACGCCTCGAAAAAATTCAGCGAATTCAGTAAAAAGCGCATTATAGCGTGCCGCGCGCAACGGGCGGCTGCCAATACGGGAAGGGTCGTTCGCCAGGAAACGCTATCGATACGATAAGCAAGTCGTATCTTGCCTTTCGAGGCCCTCTGTTAAATTGGCGTTTCGTATACTGGGGCATCGGAGTGCCGTCGACGCCCCTTGTACGCCACGGGACGAGGAGCAGGCCATGTCGCAGAAACATCCCATCGTTGCGGTCACCGGTTCGTCGGGGGCGGGCACCAGCACGGTCAAACAGGCATTCCAGCACATCTTCCGCCGG
The DNA here is from genome assembly GCF_036803785.1 of Pelomicrobium sp. NCBI lineage: Bacteria > Pseudomonadati > Pseudomonadota > Hydrogenophilia > Pelomicrobium > Pelomicrobium sp. Next base: position 29,129 of record NZ_DAIRTR010000018.1, read on the forward strand.
GAAAAGATCAACGCGGTGTTCGTCGAGGGTGACGCGTTTCACCGCTACGACCGGGAGGAGATGAAGCGCCAGATCGAGAAGTCGGAAAAGAAGGGACGCGCCATCAGCCACTTCGGCCCGGAGGCGAACTTGTGGGAGGAGCTGGAAAACCTGTTTCGCACCTACGGGGAAAGCGGCCGGGGGAAGTACCGCAAATACCTCCACAACGAGGAGGAGGCGGCCCCCTACGGCCAAAAGCCCGGCACCTTCACGCCCTGGGAGGACATTCCCGAGGGCTCCGATCTCTTGTTCTACGAAGGGTTGCACGGAGGCGTGCGGACTGACACCGTCGACATCGCTGGCAAGGTGGACCTGCTGATCGGCGTGGTGCCGGTGGTGAACCTGGAATGGATCCAGAAAATCCATCGAGACATGAACGACCGGGGCTATTCCCTGGAAGCGGTGACCCACACCATTCTGCGGCGCATGCACGATTATGTGCACTACATCACGCCCCAGTTCTCCCGCACCCACATCAACTTCCAGCGGGTGCCCATCGTGGACACCTCCAACCCCTTCATCGCCCGGGACATCCCCACCCTGGACGAAAGCTTCGTGGTGATCCGCTTCCGCAACCCCCGCGGCGTGGACTTTCCCTATCTGCTGGCGATGCTGCACAACTCCTTCATGTCCCGGCCCAACACTATCGTGGTGCCCGGAGGCAAGATGGGCATGGCCATGGAGATCATCATCACCCCCCTGATTCAAGAGCTGATCTCCAAAAGCAAGCAGTTGAACGCGCTGGAGGCTCTCACTCGCGTGTGAGGCCACCTCCCGCGTGGGGCGGGGAGCGGGCGCGGTGTAGAATACGGGGCTTTGAGTAGCCCCGTATTCTTCCATGTCGCAGCTCCTGTCCGGACTCAATCCCCAGCAGCACGAAGCCGTCACCCTTCCCTTGCGCCAGCCGTCGGGTGAGCCCCAGTCGGCGCTGGTGCTGGCAGGCGCCGGCAGCGGCAAAACGCGGGTGCTCACCACCCGCATGGCCTACCTGATCCAGACCGGGCAGGCGGCCCCCCATGGGCTCATGGCGGTCACTTTCACCAACAAAGCGGCCCGGGAGATGCTGATCCGCCTCTCGGCCATGCTGCCCATCCATCCCCGGGGCATGTGGGTGGGCACTTTCCACGGCCTGTGTAACCGGCTGTTGCGGGCCCATTGCCGGGAGGCGGGATTGCCCGCGTTGTTCCAAATCTTGGACAGCCAGGACCAGCTCGCTTTCGTGAAGCGCCTGCTCAAGGGGCTGCGGGTGGACGAAGAAAAGGTGCCGCCCCGGGAACTTCAGTACTTCATCAATGCCGCCAAGGAGCAAGGCCTGCGCGCTCCCCAGGTGGAGGTCACGGACGAGCGCAGCCGCCGCATGGTAGAGCTCTACGCCGCCTACGATGAGCAGTGCAACCGGGAGGGAGTGGTGGACTTTGCCGAGCTCCTGCTTCGGGCCTACGAGCTTTTCTGCCGCGAGCCGATGCTCGCCGAGCATTACCGCAACCGCTTCGCCCATATCCTGGTGGACGAGTTCCAGGACACCAACCGCCTTCAGTACCTGTGGCTCAAGCACTTGGCGGGCCGGGACAGGCCAGTGTTCGCGGTAGGCGACGACGACCAGTCCATCTACGCCTTCCGCGGGGCCTGCGCTGAGAACATGCGGGATTTCGAGCGGGATTATCCGGGCTATCGCCTCATCAAACTGGAGCAGAACTACCGCTCCGCGGGCAACATCCTGGCGGCGGCGAATGCCGTGATCAAACACAACCGTCATCGTCTGGGCAAGAACCTCTGGACCACGGAAGGCGAGGGCGAACCCCTGCGCCTGTATGAGGCCCTGACCGACCAGGAAGAGGCCCAGTTCGTGGTGGAGGAGGTGCGGGCTCTACGTCGGGAAGGCGTGCCCTATTCCGACATGGCGGTGTTGTACCGCTCCAACGCCCAGTCCCGGGTGCTGGAGCATGCCCTCTTCAGCGCCGGCGTCCCGTACCGGGTATACGGAGGGCTTCGGTTCTTCGAGCGGCAGGAGGTCAAGCATGCGCTTGCCTACTTGCGCCTGGCGGCCAACCCCGGCGACGATGGGGCCCTCGAGCGGGTCATCAATTTTCCTGCGCGGGGCATCGGCGCCCGTACCCTGGAGCAGCTGCGCAGCGAGGCGGCGGCGGCGGGCTTGAGCCTGTGGGAGGCGGTGCGCAGGCGCGTGGAGGCCAGGGGGCAGAAGCCGGAGGGGACCCGCAAGGGAATCGAGGGGTTCGTGGCGCTGATCGACGAATTGCGCACGGCGGCCTCCGCCTTGTCCTTGCCGGAGCTGGTACAGCACGCGATCGAAGCGAGCGGGCTCGCCGCCCATTACCGTGCCGAACGGGAAGGGGAGGAGCGGTTGGCGAACCTGGATGAGCTGATCAACGCGGCAAGCGCCTTTGTCCAAGAGGCGGAAGAACACGACTTGACGGCCTTCCTGGCCCACGCCGCCCTAGAGGCGGGCGAGCACCAGGCAGCAAGTGGCGCGGAGGCGCTCCAGCTCATGACCGTGCACTCGGCCAAGGGGCTGGAGTTCCACGCCGTATTCGTCACCGGCCTGGAGGAGGGGCTCTTTCCCCACGAACAGAGCCTGTTGGACCCTGGCGGTGTGGAGGAGGAACGGCGGCTCATGTACGTTGCCCTCACCCGCGCCCGGCGGCGGCTGTACCTGAGTCTCGCCCACACGCGCATGCTCCATGGTCAGACCCGCTACAACGTACCCTCCCGGTTCCTACGGGAAGTCCCGGCGGAGCTGGTGAGGAGTATGGGGGGCGCGGGCATTGTGCACCGGGCTCCGTCCGCTCCGGCTCCACCCCCGGCATCCTCCTGGCCGCAGCCGGCGTTTCGTCTGGCCGACGGCCCCCAGTGGTACGTAGGCCAGAGCGTGCTCCATCCCAAGTTCGGCCGGGGAGTCATCGTCAACTGCGAAGGCCGGGGCCCCGACGCCCGGGTGCAGGTACGCTTTTCCGATGCGGGACTCAAGTGGCTGGCTCTGGAGTACGCCAAGCTTACCCCCGCCCATTGAGCC